>SSFV01000087.1 GCA_008015565.1 Nitrosomonas sp.
ACACTGGGGTGCGCTTCGTTGTGATTTACTGGCTTCTACTCCTATAAGTTGAACGTTTCTTTACGCACCAGGAGAAGAACAGCGGTACAAATATCGTTGCAATCGTGGTTGCCATAATCATGCCGCCAAAAACGCCCGTCCCCATCGATTGCCGTGCTGCTGCACCAGCGCCAGTAGCTAGCACTAAGGGGACAACGCCCAAGATAAATGCCATTGAAGTCATTACAATTGGCCGAAAGCGCAGTTGCGCAGATTGGATCGCTGCTTGTGATATTCCCACGCCTTCTTTCATTTTCTGATTGGCAAATTCAACCAGCAAAATTGCATTTTTTGCAGTCAATCCGATCAATGTCACCATACCAATTTGAAAATACACATCATTGGGCATATCGCGTAACAGAATCGCGATTAATGCGCCCACCATTGCGAAAGGAATCGCCATGATAACCGCCAGTGGCAGTGCCCAAGTTTCAAATTGTGCCGCCAAAATCAGAAAAACCATGATCACAGCCAGGCTGAATGCAAAAATAGCAGCCGAACCCATTTTTTTTTCCTGAAATGCAGTGCCGGTCCAAGCCAATTGATAGCCTTCTGGTAATGCTCCGGCTGCGATGCTTTCAACCAGTGCGATGGCTTGGCCGGAACTGACGCCGCTAGCTCCGCTTCCCACTAGCTTTGCAGCCAGCAAGCCATTGAACCGCTCCAATTGTTCAGCGCCTGCAATGTGTTTTACTTTGCTTAAGGCGGACAAAGGAATCATTAGCCCGGATTCTGATCGCACATAAACTTTGCCTAAATCTTCTGCGCTCATTCGATAGGCGGCTTCGGCTTGCAATTGCACACGGTAAGTTCGTCCGGAGCGATTGAAATCGTTGACATACAACGATCCCATGGTGCTTTGCAAGGATGCGTAGATATCGGTAATCGAGACCCCTAGCGAAATCGCTTTAGCCTCGTCTACTTCAATGTAATATTGTGGCACCGATGAACGCAAGAAAGTATTTACTGTGGCTAGTTTAGGCTCTTGTCGTAACAGCTGAACAAATTCATTAACCACATTTGCCAATTGCGCGGGATCCGGATTGGTGCGGCTTTGTACATACAATTCAAAGCCACCTGTGCTTCCCAAGCCGCGAATTGCCGGCGGATTGAATGCAATTGCCAGGCCATCCGGTTGCTGCGCGCCGATTGCGAACAACTTATTTACAATTTCGGATGCAGTGGTTGTGCGTTCAGACCAGTCTTTCATGCGTATAAACATGGTTGAAACATTGGTTTTATTGCCGCCACCAATGAAATCCAGGCCATTGACTGCAAATCGATAGATTATGGCGGACTCTTTCGCTATTTCATCGTTGATGGCAAGCGCTGTTTTTGTGGTGCGTGACAGCGTTGCGCCATCGGGTAATATTACTGCGGCTATGACATACCCCTGATCTTCTGCTGGCACAAAACTGTCTGGTATGTTTTTTACCAGATAAGTCAATATCATAATGATAAGCAGAAAAATAAGCGCGCTTCTGAAAGCGTGACGTAAGCTAAGGCCGACCATGCCAACATAGATTTTACGCACTTGTTCAAAACGAAGGTTGAACCAAGTAAAAAAAGCGGAGTGTTGATGTGTGCGTGTCAACAAGGTTGCGCATAATGTGGGTGTCAATGTCAAAGCGACAATGCCGGAAATAATTCCCGCGACAGCGACTGTCACCGCAAATTGCTGATAAAGTTCTCCGGCGATACCGCCAAGAAATGCAACCGGGATAAAAACGGCTGCCAGTACCATAGTCATAGCAACCACGGCACTGGATACCTGTTGCATTGCTTTAATGGCGGCATCCATTGGCGATAATTTTTCCTGCGATATCAGCCGCTCGATATTTTCGAGGACGACAATGGCGTCATCGACGACAATACCGATCGAAAGCACCATTGCAAATAATGTTAAGGTATTAATCGAATAACCTAATATCCATAGACCGGCGAAGGTGCCAATCAGCGAAATCGGTATGGCTATGATGGGAATGAGCGTCGCACGCCAGCTTTGTAAAAACAGATAAACCACCAGAACAACGAGAAGCATGGCTTCTCCCAAGGTCTTGACCACTTCCCAGATTGATGCTTTGACAAATGAGCTGGTGTCATATGAAACAAAATATTGCATCCCTTCAGGAAAGTAATGCCTCAAGTCGTTCATCTTGGCTTTGACCGCAGCCGCTGTATCCAAGGCATTGGCGCCGGTTCGCAAGAAAATGCCGATGCCTAACCCGGGTTCGCCGTTTAACAAAGTATGTGTCGAGTAGTCTTGCGCGCCGAGTTCAATGCGTGCAACGTCTTTGAGGTAGAGCACGCCACGAGATGCATCCGAACGCAGGATGATATTTTCGAACTGCCCGGGTTCAAGTAACCGGCCTTTCGCAGTCACGGTATAAACCAGCTGCTGATCAGCAAGCGCCGGTTCTTGTCCTATTTTTCCTACTGCTTGCTGTGCATTCTGGGCGCGTATGGCATTTGCGATATCACTGGTTGTAACTCCCAATTGCGCCATCCGGTCGGGGCGCAGCCAAATTCGCATGGCGTAATCCTGTGCACCGAAAATTCTTGCTTCACCTACGCCGGTTTCGCGCCTTAAGTCATCCAGTATGTTGCTGGTGATAAAATTGCTTAAGAACAGTGTGGTATGTTTGGGATCTGTGGAAGTGACCGCAAAAACCAGCAATAGATCATTCGAGCGTTTTTGCACGGTAATACCGGTGCGTCTCACTTCATCTGGCAATCGTGCCAAAGCGGTATTGACTTCATTGCTAACATTAAAAGTGGCGCGATCAATATCGGTTCCAATTTCAAATGTAATGGTAATAGTCAACCGTCCGCTCGAATCGGCACTGGAATTGAAGTACAGTAATCCTTCAATCGCGCTGAGTTTTTCTTCAATTGGCGCGGCAACGGTTTTGATCATTGTCTCCGCATTGGCTCCGGGAAATGTAGCGGTCACTATGACAGTGGGCGGAGTGATTTTTGGATATTGTTCAATCGGTAACTCTATGGCGGCGGCCAGTCCTGCCAAAACAATAATGATCGACAAAACTGATGCAAAAATAGGCCGTGTAATAAAGAACTTTGCCATATGCGAGATAGTTACCGGTCAGCCGGTATAGAGCTCAACTGGGAGAAAGATAGGTTGTCAGCACGTAATTGCGGATCGACGATTTTGCCGGGCATTAATTTAATGAGATTGTCCACGACTACTTTGTCTCCGTCATGTAAACCATCCAGAATAATCCAATCCTTGCCGATCCAATTACCCGCTGTAACAGGGCGTTGAATGACTGCATTGTTTTCATCGACAACATAAACGAACCGGCCTGAGTCGGATGTTAGAACAGCTACCTGAGGTACGCTATAAACAACTTGCGGTTCTCCTGCAGTAATGCGTATGCGTACAAACTGGCCCGGCAATATGCGCTGATCGGTGTTGTCGAACGTTGCACGCAATTGTTGTGTTCCAATCAACGGATCGATCTTGCTGGCAGTAAAATTGATTTTGCCTTGTTGCTGATACTCCGATCCGTCCGGCAGAATCATAGCTACGCTGTGCACATTTTTTTCATTCAGATGGCCGCCTAATTTCGTAAGTTCGTAGTCCGAGAAACTAAACCGCACCCAAATCGGCGATAATTGAGTCAAAGTAGTTAATAAACTGTTATTGGCCGATAGTAATGCACCCTCTGAAAAATTTGAACGGCCTGTTATGCCGTCGATCGGAGCCTTGACAGTGGTATAAGAAAGATTGAGTTCTGCTTGTTTAGCGCGGTTTTTTGCTGCTTGCAGTGCTGCCTGGGTAGCAGCCAAATCAGCTGAGATCTGATCGTAAGCACGTTGGCTGACAAAATTCTCAGCTAATAATTGCCGTTGACGATTTTCGTCGCTTTTGGCTCGCATTACACGCACAGTTTGTTCACGCACAATTGCATTGGCTTCAGCAAGAATATACCGATAAGGCTCCGTATCAATCAAAAATAATGGCTGTCCTGCTTTGACGGCAGTACCTTCGTCATAAAGGCGTTCGAGGAGAATGCCGCCCACTCGCGGGCGGATTTCGATTTCTTTTGCTCCCTCCGTTTGTGCAATAGTTTCCAGGCTGGCCGGCATACGAATGGGCTGCGCAACAATTACTGTAACAGGAATTGCTGTATTCGATGCAGGGGATTGTGGTACTTCCTTTTGTGCGCAGGCAATTAAAAACATACATACTAAGCTATAGCAAGAAAAAGCAATATGCATTTTCTTGAGTAGTTTTTTAGGTCGAGTATTTTTGGGAAGATTAGAAAAATTAAAAATGTTATTCATTGTCACTCAATTTGCAGCATCATCTGTTAAAAAATTGCAGTCATGCCAACACTGTAAAAACCACAAAAGCCTTATTGGGTTCTGTATAATAACGCTGATGATAGCCTAACGAATATGTAAGATATTGCATATATATGAATATAAAAAAATTCTCATCATTTTATCTACCTGCAAATATTTAAATAAGTATTTGTATCGAAATATCTGTCAAACTAAATAAATGTTGATCTCCTCATACTGATATTGTTCGCGATGGTAATTGATTCATTCATATTTGTTATTGATATAATATTTAAATAAATTTCAAAGGTACATTGATATGCCTAATCATTTCTTAAATGCTCTACTAATTTTGTGCATGATGCTTTTGGCAACTATATCGCAAGCTGCTTCAAAGTTGCCAAATACGGTAAAAGTTGATCCAGCAGCACTGACTACCGAGCCTATGTGTGATCCTAAAATTTCTCCAGCCTGGCGGGAAGCGCAGGAAATTGAAGGGGTGAAAATCGAAGCATCGCCGGGTTGCAGTCCGGATAATCCGGCATGGATTGCGGCAGCCGTCAAAGGAACCAATAATATCTCGATGGACACTTTGATGAAAACCGGCCTATCGCCGGATGCCATCATTAAAACCGACGATTTGGACGGCGACGGTGATCCTGATCGAATTGTTATCAAATTGGAAATCATGGAACTGAATGGCCGTTCACCTGATTTTCCCGGAATATTGCCGACTTTCGATATAGCTCCGGGCATACAACCTGGCGCTTGGGTATTTGCGCCAAAAACCAGCGGTATGTCGACAGAAAATTTTGAAAGTGTCAGGGCCAATCCTCTTTTGCGTCTTCCATCACCCGTGATTCGCGTTGAAGTGGGCGATATCGTGCAGATCGTATTGGAAAATACGCATTATTTCCCGCACAGTATCCATTTGCATGGTGTGGATCATCCTTTTTCTCATGGCGAGCATGGTGGCCAAGACGGCGTGCCGCAAACCAGTGAAGTCGAATTGATGCCGGGTGAACGGCGTATTTATCAGTTTCAAGCGCGTCAACCGGGAACCATGTTTTACCATTGCCACGTGCAAACACACACTCATTTATCAATGGGCCTGGCGGGTATGATTGTGATTGAAGAAAACAGACCGAATAATTGGCTGCAAACTCTAAATATCGGCGCAGGGCATGTGCGCCACCCATCCATTGCCGTACGTGAACAATTCGACCAGGAATATGATTTGCATTATCACGCAATGGATAAAGAACTCGGTGACATCATTCAAAAATATAATGATCCGAGATTAATTGCGCGTGAAATGAATCAACGCTACGACATCACCGATTCGAGTGAAGATTATTTTACTTTGAATGGTTTGTCATTTCCTTACACCCTAAGAGAATCTTTAATCATCGTTGAGCCTGATCAGAAAGTGAAGCTGCGTTTATTAAATAGCGGAGGCGAATTGATAGCCGTACATACGCATGGCCATCATGCCACGATTACACATTACGACGGCGTAGAACACAATCCGGCAGCGCAGATCATGCGCGATGTTTTCGATATGGCTCCGGCACAGCGCCTGGATTTGAAATTGGAAACCGTTAACGATGGTAAACATAGCTATGGCGAGGGCGATTGGTTAATTCATGACCATCGTGAAAAAGGAATTACGACGAATGGCATGGCCGAAGGTGGCAGTATGAGTTCTATCGTGTATAAATCCTATTTAAATGGTAGCGGTTTACCCAAAGTCAGTCACTTTGGCATTGATTTAAGTGAATATTTCACTAAGGAATATTACGAAAAAAGGTATCCAATTTGGCAAGATCTCGATGAATGGGCAAGCTTAGGATCGCCAGGTGAATATGAAGGGTTAGACCCTATTACACAAGTATCGCTGCTGAATGCTTTATATGGATTGCTGATAGGACTTTTCCTGTATTTTGTTTTTGCCAAACGGCAGTACATTCAGCAATGCGCCAACGCTGCAGTTACACGTCTAAAAAGCCCTAAAGGGGGTAATCAATAATGGCTAAGACTACAACAATTACATTTTTTCTTGTTGCAATGCTTGCATTGAATTCTAATGTGCTTGCGCAGGATCAAGCCAAGAAAACGGATGAACATGATCACCATGATCATAGCGGTCATGCGATGAGTGAAGATAAACATGATCACAGTGGACATAGCATGAGCCAAGAAAGTGGTGCGGCCGTTGACCATGCAGCTGAACACGGTACCGTCGACGATCACGGTCATGATCATGATATTGATCATAGCGCTCACGATACGCAAGCAACGGAACATGGGGATATGCATCACCACCATCACATGGATCATGATCATATCATGGACCATGAAGGTACCATGATTATGGGGCAAAACCTTGATAAGTTGCCTAGTAGTTGTAAAAGTATTTCGGAAGAAGTGGAAATTACTGTCCGTGCCGGCCGGAAATATTCTAAAAATTTCCCCGGTACAGCTTTCGCATTTGACAAGCAGCAATGGAATGTGAAACCTTGTGCAAAAGTTACTTTCCATTTCATTAACGAGGACAGTATCCGCCATCAATTTATGATGCACGGTTTACCGAAATACTTGTACAAATACGGTATGTTCCATCTTGAGGTGACGGGCCCGAAAACCGTATCCGGCACGATCATTGTACCGGGAACGGATGATACCTTTCTTGTACATTGCGACATTTCCCATCACATGGAGAAAGGTATGAAAGCGCAATTAGTGGTTGGAAAGGGAGGTGAAGATATTCCTAGTATTCCGGGTTTGACGCCGTATAATTTGACTGATCGCTATGAAGCCGAGAATTTACCTAAGGCTTCTGATAAATCTATTAATAAAACTGAAAAGAATTTGATATCAATAGAAATGACCGAATTTTCCAATCTTAATCTAAAAAATTACGGAATGATGTTGATTGGAGTTCTGATAGGATTGCTAAGTATTCCCTTATTTAAGAAAATTTCTTTTCGCAGAAAAAGTGATTAAGTTATAAAACCTGTTTACGTTTTATTATTAAAACCAATCAAATGAATTTCATTTGATTGGTTTTTTTTCAAACTTTTCTAATCATTGCAAACGCTTATAAATGATTGTTCAAGGTGTCTGATAACCCATGACCTTAATAATGTGCCATTTAAAATCGTGCACATGCGCATCATCGTTGGGTAATGGCATGGACAAGGCGCCCTTAGAAAAAGGGGGTATGTCCAGGTCGATTTGATGTACTCTGGGTTCATGCGACATGTCTTCATGCATGTGATGGCCATCGTGAATGGGTGTCATGCTTACAACCAGTTGTTTTAAATGATAGTGTTCGTTGCCATTAAAAATGCTGCCACTAAAAATTCCCCAGCCAAATCCGGCTTCAATTTTTAACTTCTGTATGACCTCATGAGGTAATTCGGCCATCGTGGATTCTTGTGCAGCGGACTGCTGACAACATGGCCTTGCAACCGGTGCATCGGATGCAGTTGCATTCTGAAAAAATACAAACCATGCCAAAACAAATACCGATGCACCAGTCACTTTGATTAATTGAGATAAAGTTGTCATTCAGTATCCTTAACAAATAATAAAATCTAAGTACCGGCAAGATTATAAAGCGAGTTGCTGAATCGAAAATATATTTCTTTTAACTGACAAATTGCCAAAATGGGGAAAAATGACAGATACGAACGATTTTTATGATCTTGAACGTTTTATTCAAGCGCAAGCAAAAGATTTTGCAATCGCTTTGGCGGAAATCAACAATGGCGAAAAAAAATCACACTGGATGTGGTACATTTTTCCGCAATTGGCGGGTTTAGGGCACAGCGCCATGTCACAACGTTACGCGATTCAAAGTGCTGCTGAAGCAAAGGCCTACTTGAATCATTCCGTTCTTGGACCAAGGCTGATTCAATGCGTGAAAGTACTTCTGGAAATCGACGGACGCTCTGCACATGAAATTTTTGGTTCCCCGGATGACATGAAATTGCGATCCTGCGCAACGCTATTTGCCAGCATAACGCCCAAAGGATCCGTGTTTGAGTGTTTGCTGGAGAAATATTTTCATGGAAAGCAGGACCGGAAAGCACTGGATTTGTTGAAGAATACTAACAAATCAATGGAGTAAAGCTGAAGCGTGAAATGCTTACTTTTATTGATGCGAGTCAGTTTCCGAACAAAATCGGAAGATTGACTTTAAAGAATTGAACCCTGTGCCACGCCAATCAAGGATGTCTCCTGAACAGTAAACGATGCATTCATAAAACCATTATATGCATTACCCTCTGCATCTGTAATCGCTCCACTTGCCCTATGAGCCGAATAGGTAGTAGTGCAAGGCACCAAATCAGCGTTCAGACCGGAAATCGTAAAATTGAAATTATTTTCATCAAACACTGCCATTTCCTTCCCTCGCCATCAGCCAATTCGAATACATCACGGAAAATATCACTCAATGAGCATGTCTTGATATCTGTTGATTAAGAATCAATCCAGGAATATTCCAATCTCCTATACAAAATCCGTCGTTACACCAATTCCGACCAGTAATATAGCTGCATCTTGCATATATACATGATAATCCCCGCTTACTCCGCGATCGGCCCAATCACCATCCAATCCGGTAACCGAGTCTCCTGCATCACCATCGACTATTAAGGTACTACTACTATCAGACAAAATCAGCAAGTCTAATAGGTTTATAGTTAATATATTATTTCCGCTACCTGTTAGGTCGATGACTTCGATGTCTTCAATCTTCCTACGCACATCGGCCAGGTTCATCTTCAAGCCGCTGCTAGTGAGCGCCAGCGTATCGGTGTCCGCACCCCCATCGGCTAACTGGAAACTCAAACTGGATACCTCGATCAGATCGTTCCCTGCGCCTCCATGAAATACATTCCTACCGCCGCCACCGGACATCGTGTCATTGCCATCACCGGACACAAAACGTTCTGGTACCGAGATTTCTGCCCCAATATTGTCTGTGGCTTGTGTTCCCGGAAATGTCACTCTATCCGTAAAATTTCCGCCAAATATCACATATCCCGCGCCGGGATCTAGCAAGCTCGGATCATGCAAATATCCCGTGCTAGCACCTGTAATCAAATCATCAAATCCATCGCAATTCACATCTCCGGCCCCACTGACAAACTCGCCAAACCGGTCATAAGGTTGTAGTCCTTTTAGGATCAGGCCATTTTCGCCATCGAGGCTGGATAGCTTTAGCGTGGCGCTAAAATCAGCAGCTTTGCCAAACACGATGTAACTCGCGCCGACTCTAAACCCATCCGGATCGGCACTGGGCGCCCCCATGATCAAATCATCAAATCCATCGCCGTTAAAATCTCCCATACCGCTTACCGCAAATCCAGAACCGTAAAATTCTCTTCCGCCATCCAATCGGAAACCGTTTTGACCATCTAGACTGGACAAATCGAGCACATCGCTGAATTTCGAAGTTTGACCAAATACCACGTAACTGGCACCGGAGCTTTGTCCGTTTGAACTTGTATCGGGTGCACCGATTATCACATCATCCAAGCCATCGCCATTGATATCGCCCGCGCCGTTCACCGAATAGCCTGCATTATCACCATCTACCGAGCCATCTATCCGGAAACCGTTGCTCCCATCAAGAGTTGCTAAATTCAGTGGCGCGTTGAATGGCTGTTCTGTTCCCAATACCACATAGCTTGAATCAGGATTGCTGTCATCCAAGTTGACTTCATCAGCACCGAGGATCAGGTCATCATAACCATCGCCATTGATATCGCCAGCGGTACTGACAGCATTACCCAACCCAGCACCATCGATCCGGAAGCCTTGATCAACACCGAGATTTTGCAAATTTAGCACGGCATCGAATCCGGTATTTTTACCAAATACCAAATAGCTTGCTTCGTCCAAAGGAGAGCCCATAATGATGTCATTGTAGCCATCGCCGTTAAAGTCTCCGGCACTGCTAATAAAATGCCGTAAATCTTCTCCTAGATTCAATCCTTCCATACGGAAACCATCACTACTGCTCAGGTTGGACAAATCTAGGGGAACGTCGAAAGCTGTAGCTCTGCCAAATATCACATAAGCATAATCCAGGCGGCTATTGCCGGCGCTATAAGCGGTACTTCCAACGATCAGATCGCCAAAACCGTCTGCATTGATATCACCGGCCTGGCTAATCAGAAATTCGTCGGCGTTTACCCCGGAAATACCCTGAATCCTAAAACCACTATCACTGTCCAGATCCAGCAGATTTAACGCCTCGCCGAATTCAGAAGGTTTGCCAAACACAATATAGCCAGTGTCATTGATAACCGTATCGGGGCTGTGATGATCTGCACCAATAATCATGTCATCATAACCATCGCCATTAAAGTCTCCGGCAGTGCCGACTTTATAACTTGAGAATTCAGTCGGAATCTCTTCATCTACACGGAAACCGTTGCTGCCATTCAGGCCGTGAAGGTTGATGTTGCCTTTGAGAAAATTGTCAATCGCAGCTTTGGCAATCTTAACCGAGTCTATACTTTCCGAAACATCTGCAAGGATTGATCTCAGCGCAATTGAGCTTTCGTCGGACTTCGATGGAGTGCCAGGATCTGTGCTCAAAAACGTTACAATATATTTCATCAATGCATTCAGTGTTCCACCCGGTTGCATCGTAGTCAAAAGATATTGCAACATGAGAGGACTCGATGCGGTACCTTTCTTATCGATCGAGTAATAACGCGAAACCTCGATTCGGTTGTCAAATAATGCCGCCGCATCGCCCCATGTTGGATCGGTATGCGCTACATTATCCAATGCATCGATTGCCCATTCGATGATCATGCCGACACTTTGTCCGGCCGCTATCTGAGCCAGAATATAGTCAATGATCGGCTTTGCTTCATCTCCTGTGATGGTGTTACCTGCAAGTCCGAAGATGATCTGTACAGCAATACGGGTATTAAGATTTGTTGAGGCCTCGCCCCAGTCCGGATCTGAAGCAGGCATAGCGGACAGTGCCTGAGTCAGCTCCGAGATTATTTCAGCTTGTGTTGCACCCAACGACATTTTGTCGTCGATATAATGGATTACCCGGGTTTTATTTTCTGCAGATACCCAATCACCTAGGAAATCTTCCACAAAATTTCGTGAAAATGTACTTGGAAATTCATCGTTGTAAATCTTATTCAAGAATAAATTAGTCCCGGATAACAATTGCGCCAGATCGGCAAATGATTTTCCATTTATTAATTGTGTTCCGAGGACATCCAAGAAAACGGCACCAGGCGTGGTATTAAACATTACTTGGCTAAGTTGGAGAATTGCAGTTTGTTGCTGAGTAGTCAGTGCCATAAAATAAGTCCAGTATTTGAACATAATTTCAGTGACTTCGAAGTCCGGATCGCCAAAGCATAAGAAATTACCCTTTTTCGAGCAGGGAAAAGTACTGGAATGCACATCACATGTCAAATAAACAAAAGCTGTGACAGTAATGGCCAATATAGATTAGTAATTCTGTACAGTTTGATCAACTAAGAGCCATTTCCTAAGCTGGGTTAATGAAATTGATTAACTTTAAGCATTCTTTTGCATTCAACGTTGGAATCCAGCAGATTACGTGCCGTGGTATTGCTGCGAGTAAGTCCCAGAAAACATACTTTGGAGTTTCTGAAACTGAAAACGAATAACCGCGATACCGACGAGATGCCGGAATTTGATAATTGCTGATCGAAATTCTGTGCCGTCACGCGAAAGATTAATCCAACAGCCCCTGCAGGGCTTGTTCGTAACTCTGCTGGTGTATGCCCTACATTGGGGAAATAGCCAAATTGATTTTCCTTCTTATAAACAACTTCTTGTTCGCTGGACCAGATGGTGTTTCCAATAGCGAGATCAATCCAGGAACGTTCATCCGTTGAAACGATAAATAGCCGTAACGGCAGGGACTGAACTGTGGTGTTTGTTGAGCATTCACTCACTATCAGGCCGCGTGAAGAATAATAATCGTAAACAGCGTCATCAGGTGTTTTGCAAGAATCGGGTTTAAGGCTGATATATTCAGTTTTTGGAGCACTATAAGCCGCATTGAAAAATGGAATCATTAACGCAATGAATACAGCAAATATAGCTAGGCGCATAATTAAATGATTTGCTGATTATTTTTATAAACCTAATGCCGCAGCAGTTCTGGGGCCAATCACCCCATCAGGAATGAGTCCTTTTTGAGCCTGAAATGCAATGACTGCGGCGTGGGTTGCAGGGCCATAAATGCCATCAACTTTCATTTCTGCACCAAAAGCATTGAGCCGTTCCTGTAAGTGACGCACTTCAGGTCCGCGATCACCGATACTCAATGCAGCTTCCGGCGCAACAACGGCGGTACCAAAGAATCCAGCTTTATGAAACGCACGGATACGTTCATCTCCGGCTTCGAAGTGCATCCCATCCTCGGTTCCAAAACCTGCACCCCAGAACCATCCTTGTTGGTTAAAAAATGGCGCGAGATCGACCAATCCTTGTAGCACTTTATCGTCTCCGCGCCGATCCAGTTCGTCGTTGATTTTCATATCGATAGCTGTACCCCAGGAATGATTGCTGATTGCCCCTGTTTTAGTGCCGCGAACCAGGCGGCAACACAACATTCCTGCAGTTCCGAGCGCGGAATACAATTCAGAATTACTGGCTTTAACGCTGCTAAAAATCTTACGTAAATCATCCACAGCAGGCTTAAGACCAGTGACTCTAAAAGGCCCAACATCTTCCAAGACGATTAGTTTTTTCAGGGCGGGGTTAGTCACAGGCTGGCAATCAACATCATAAGAAGAGCGCGGATTGCCTAATAATGCCAACATCGTTTGTTGTTTTGCGCTGCTTACACCTGGATTAATAATTGCGGGTATGTTTGTAAGATCGTTTAAACTCGTGATTGGCTCCTTTTAAGTTATGCAATGTGACGTGGATTCATTTTTTGCTGGACTTCGCTTTGGCGGTGTGAGAGGCGGATTTTAATTTTTTTGTTTTGGGACTGGATACGATGCGATCAACATAAGGAAAAGATAAATTAAGCCCAAATGACACCAAAGTACCAAAATCCTGAGCTGCGGCATCTTCAATTTGTAGAGTCCAGACTCCGTTGCATTGCTTGCCCGAGAATTTCGCCAAGGCGGGTGTCGTGGTTGCATCAAATGTTTGTTTTAAATTTTTGGTAGAACCACCGGTTCGGGAATAAAGCGTTACTGAATTAATTCCTGTTTCTGCTGGCGGTAATAACGAAATTACCAAGTCCCCAATGTAAGTGTGTTGTATATCCACGCTCACCGTGAGAGACTCGATAGGGGCGGTCTCAGCAATTTCGAGGGTAAATGAGACAGTTTGCATATCCGGAATGGGCGCGTCAAAACGGTGATTGATTGAGATCTCATTTCTAGGTTTGGGTTTTGCCAGCTCAACGGCGGTGCGGGCGTTTAGTCTGCCATATCCGTATTTCGGGCTATGTCCTTTACTATCATATTTACCCTCTCGCGGATCAATTTTTTCACAAGCTTGCTTAAACAGCTCTTTTACCTCTAACCACTTTAAACCGGGATTTGCCGACAATACCAATGCCGCAACACCGGCTGCGCCAGGGCACGATCTGGAAGTGCCGCCAAAGCTATTGGTATAGCTGAAAGCTGAGTCGCCAGCTGCATGGCCTAGTTCATCGGGATTGTAACCGGCTTTACCTATCCGATCAGTGGTCCAGATTCCATTTGTCAATGGATCAGGGTGGTTAAAAAGGGAGTGACCAAAATCATTGCTCGGAAATGCGCACCACGCCGCTTTGCCAAAATCACTATATACGCTTCGTGTGCCACGGTCATTGCATGCGGTAACCGCGATGATTTTTTCATAACTGGCATAACCGTCATTATCCACAGATTCATTACCATTGCCTGCAGCAAAGAGTATAACGCAACCTTTTCCGTTGCGTCCTTTTTGCGTGGCATAGTCCATCGCTAACCGGGTACTAGCTGGTAATGCAACTTTCTGACGATGTGTCGGATCATTTTTATCCCACCAATCACCATCGGGCGGCCCCCAACTACACGAAATAACATCAGCACCATTGTCAGCAGCCCACCTAAACGCCTCAGCTTCCTGCAATGAGCCCAAACCTGAAGCCAGGCGAATGGGAATTAATGTAGCTTTAGGTGCTACACCCGAAGCGCCATGTATTCCGTTTGCGCATGCAACTCCCGCACAGGCAGTACCGTGATTATCGCCATCCACTCCTGTACCAAAAGTATCTTTGGGACGTGGATCGTCTATGCGTAGAGTTGCATCGCGTGGTGCAATAATTTTCCCTGAACCTGAAAATTCCGGATGATCGATATCGATACCATCGTCGATAACCGCAATGGTCACGCCTTCACCCTGAGTAATTTCATGTGCTGCGGCCACATTGGCGCTGGCATCTATCGTCAATCCGTCAATCGTGGTTTTTGTTAAATGCCATTGTTGAGGAAAAATTTGCTTGCGCGCACGGGGGCGGATTAACTCGGGGTGGCAAAATTCCACATCGTCACGTTTTAATAATTCGTTTGCGATGTCAAAAACTTTCTGACCGGTACCGGCTGGTGCTTCAAGGAAATAGGCATTGGTTGCA
>SSFV01000068.1 GCA_008015565.1 Nitrosomonas sp.
AGAACCGTCTACTGCGGATACTGTACCGGGTTTTTCTTTTCCTGTAGTCGTTTCAAACTGAGTTGCTACCCAAATTTCACCTACCGCCGCTGTTCCGGGTTTCTTAAGCGATTCCACGCGGATATCGTTATCATAGCGAGCATTCAGCACCGCTGGTAAATTAACGACACCAATATCGACACGAACGTCCACATCAGGGTATGTCACGTGCCAGGGTTTGTTACTCGAATAGTCTTGCCAGTTGGCAGGGTTGGTTGCAATAAAGAAAGTTCGCAACAAGCGTGTGGCCAGATCGCTACTGGTAGGAACTGTAATGCCATTGATCAGACTGATTGAAGACCCGAGATCCAAGCCGGTTGTTTTGGGATCATCGACAATCACTGCGCCAAACATGTAAGGGTGAATACTGCAAGTGAACACATATAAACCCGGGGTAGTTAAGGTCACATCATCGCCGCCTTTTCTGGGTTTAGTATTGAAAGGCATGTTTGCAGCACCAGTTGGGTAAATCAAACTGGTTCTGGTGTGCACGGTATTTGAATTACCGGAAAACTTGACGCGCACACCTGGCTTTGCAATTGCAATAGAACGATTTCCTGCAACTGCGGCGCCGGTATCGAACCAGCGGCCCGGGTTATCCGTTAATTCGAATTTAATTTCATTATCCCCTGCAGATGCATTGTTCACCGAAATTAGGGTTAATGCTGCCGAGGAATAAATTGCAGCACTTACAATCTTTTTAATAAAAGATGTAGCAAACATTTAAAATTCTCCTTCTCATTATGGTTGTTTTTTTTATTAATTGAAGTGCTAACGTCAATCTGGCGTAGCAAGTATTTTGAATCTTTTTTGATACCGCTAATGCGCAAAAATGTGCATGCATTACAGATTCAAGCTATTTATTGCTCACACACCTTGTTTCATGGTTATCAGCATTGACAGTTAGATGTGAAATTCGCAGTTAATCCGGACGGCTCCATTCCCTTTATAGATCGTAATGAAATGTATGCATGTGTACATCACACACCGTTGCATCGGATTAGGATTACCTTTTACCACGAACAAAAATTGACACGATCATCTATCACTTAACATGCATAAAATGCAGATCTTATTAAGCGAAAAAGTTACTAAAAATAAGCTGATTTATTTAAGAATTCATTAAGGCTATTTTTCTCGGCTTAACAATCAATCGTTTCAGCAAAATTTTTATCGAAGATAATGTGTAATTATTTCCCACACGACCAAATATTACGCGGTCTTTTTTGCGGTGTCAATGTTTCGTGTAAAAAAATCCCACGGTTAATGTTCTGCGCTATGGTAAAATGACATTAAAATTGCGATAATTACCGCTAAAATTTCTATATAAAATTGTTGAATCTTCGTGGTCAAATCATGCACAGTACTCTTCCTTCAATTTCTATACTTTCACCGGTGCTTGTCAGTGCATTACGGCGGGCATTGCGTCCATTAATCAAATTGATGGTGGCAAAAGGAATTACTTACAATTACTTGTCGGAATTGCTCAAAGATATCTTTGTTGAAGTGGCTGACAAAGAATTTAGAATCGGGACAAAGCCTTCCAGTGATAGTCATTTAAGCTTGCTAACAGGTATTCATCGCAAGGATATCAAGCGATTGCGTCATTGCGGATATTTAAATACCGAAACCATGCCACAGGCTATATCCATGGGGGCGCGACTCGTAAGTCTTTGGACTAGTGATGAGCGCTTTCTGGATGAAAATAAGCAACCAAAGCCATTGCCCAGATTTATTAGAGAAGGTGGGATGATTTCGTTTGAGGGTTTGGTGGCAAGTGTTAGCTGCGATATCCGCTCGCGCGTTGTGCTCGATGAATGGTTAAGACTTGGGGTTGCTCGCTTTGATGAAAAGAATCGTGTTTGTCTCAACATAGCCGCGTTTATTCCCGTCCATGGTTTTGATGAAAAAGCTTATTTTTTTGGACATAATCTCCATGATCATGCTGCCGCAGCAACTAGTAACTTGCTGGGAGAGAATCAACCGTTTCTAGAGCGCAGTGTTTACTATGATGGATTAAGCGAAAATTCGGTTCGAATCCTTGCTGAGAAGTCTGAAAGCTTGGGAATGGAATCTTTGTTGGCCATTAACAAAGAAGCGTTAGAAATGGAAAAAGATGATACTTCGACAAGCGGTTCACGTTACCGCATGACATTTGGTATTTATTACTTTAGCGAACCTATTGATACAGAAAAGCCTTTTGGTGTGAAAGATAGCGTTAATTATTAAAGGATTAAAAAGAATTTGAGTTGCAGAGCGCATACAATTGCATTAGCTGCAGTATATCGCCGCAGTGTCTGTCTGGTACATTCACTGAGTGTAGCTGGCTTACTGCTTTTTTGTTCTGTTATTGCGCAAGCGAATAATAGCTGTAATATAAATGATCCCCTCATTAATTTTGCAACTCATGCTGTTTCCGGGATTGGCGGCACAGGCATAACAGCCCAAGACTCCGGTATAGGAGGTACAGGCATTAATGACGGGGGTATGGGAGGAACCGGTACTGAAGAAGAAAGTATAGGCACAATTAAAAATACCATAAATGATTCTGGCATCGGTGGTACCGGAATCATCGGAACCATTACCGGATTTTCAAGTATATGCGTAAATCATGTTGAAATTCAGTATGATTCTGACACACCAATTTCTATAAACGGTCGATTGTCGACAATAAGCGGCCTGACTGTTGGTCAGGTAATCGCGGTGCAAGCAGATGAGTTAGATGGAGTGTTCATAGCGCGCAATATCGCAGTTAATAATACAATTGCCGGACCTATTAGTGATTTAAAACCTGAAGCCCGACAAATGCGGGTATTGGGTCAAACCATAAAAATTGGACAATTACCGGATGATGGCAGTTTATCAAACTTAAAAACTGATCACTGGGTACAAGTAAGCGGACTTAGACTTGCTGATGGCACGATTGTCGCAACTCATATTGAATCAATTCCACCCGCAGCTGAAGTAACTATAAACGGTTATGTCAATCATGTGGATTCAAGCGGTTTTGAAATTAATGGCACGCGCATTGACTATGATGTCAAATCCTTATCCGCTGAACTAACACAAGGATCAGAAGTACGGATTGAAGGTAATTGGGATGGCGCCTATCTAAAAGCCCAGTATATTGAAATTGAGCCTACGCGCCAAAGCTTGGGCAACGTAGAGCATTTAATAATTGAAGGGTATATCCATGCACTCAGTGATAATGAATTAAATTTGAATAACTGGATTGTTACGCTTACTCCAAATATACAGATGGAAGCCGGAAATACAAGCAGTGGTCTTAGGTTGAATCAACGAATACAGGTAAGTGGCCGAGTGGACGAGAATCAACGAGTCATTGCTGAACGAATTAAAGTAATGAAATATGAATCACCTTATCACCCGCAAGAAAGCAACGGTAAAAACCAAATTGATGATAGTGAAACCAGCAAAATAGGCAACCTGGAAGATAATCAGGAAGTTAAACCTGTTCAAGAAAATGAGGATGACTCAATAAAAGATGCCGGGCAAGATACGGACCAGGGTCAGTCTTCGGGCATTCCCATCGAAATTCTAATTCTAGCTGTGATAATAATATCGGCGCTGGTTCTGGTTCTCATCCTCTTAACGCAATCGTGCGCGAATCGGAAACGGATTTGATGCGATTATTATTCGAAGAATAAACAAGCTCTGACATTCGCAATAAGTTTTATTTTCCGCTACATCGCCAAGCTAACAAATCAATAGCTCTCATTCTTTACTAAAGCAAGCCTTCCGCCTTACGTTTCGCATAAAGACAAATCAGATCGCAAGCGATATGTGCAGCGGCAAGCGCTGTAATCTGACTTTGGTCGTAAGCGGGTGCTACTTCTACGATGTCCATGCCAATGATATTAAGTGCGGCAAGGCCTTGAATGATCGACAGTGCCTGAGCGGTAGATAATCCGCCACATACGGGTGTACCGGTTCCCGGAGCAAAAGCTGGATCCAGGCAATCAATATCGAATGTGAAATAGGCTGGATGCTGTCCCACAACGCGTTCTATCTCTGCAATGACGGCATCGCTGCCATACCGGTGCACCCAGCTGGCATCCAGAATATGCATGCCCATAAAATCATCGTTCCAGGTGCGGATACCGATCTGCACAGAACGATTTGGATCAATCAATCCGTCATTCACAGCTTTATAGAACATCGTGCCATGATTCAGCGAATCAAGGTTATCATCAATCCACGTATCACTATGCGCATCAAAATGAATCAAAGAAAGTGGTTTACCGAATCTTTCTGCATGTGCTTGCAATAATGGATAAGTAACATAATGATCGCCGCCAAAAGTCAACATACGTGCGCCTGATTGCAAAATACCGCGAGTATGGTCAACAATCGCCTGGTGAATCGTTGCTGGATTATGAACGTCTAAATAGCAATCGCCAAAATCGATTACCGCCATCTTCTCAAACGGATCAAAACCCCAAGGATAAGGTTTCAACGAAGCGATTTCCGCTGATGCGAGTCGGATGGCTTGTGGTCCGAGGCGCGCGCCTGAACGATAAGAAACGGCCAAATCTAATGGTATGCCATTGATTACCAAGTCAGCACCAATTAGGTCCTTGCTGTAATTACGCCGCATGAAAGATAGTACGCCTGCAAATGTAGGCTCACGCAGCATTCCGTATGGACTCTTTCTTACTATGGCGCCATCTATGTTAATGCGGTCTTCTTCATTCATTGTAGTTTAATCCCTGAAAGAGTAGATTTATGTTGTGCTCATTTTTCAGCATAGTTGTTTCATTACAATTGGGCTGATTTAATTAGTTTCAATCCTTTTACAAAGATTATGTACATAAAAGATTAAGCAAATTGCTATTGACAACAGGATATGGTTACAATTTTTATCGTGTAAAAAATTCTGTGATTTTTCCATGCAACGATTAATTAATATCGAGTCGATAGTTATTGCGCTACTAATGACTGGTCTATTCAGTGGTTGCGCTTCGATATTTTCGACACCATCGTCTCGCCCGGCGGTAAGTAATTACGGTGTTCCTAATCTTAACGCTGCTTATAACAAACCCTATAAAGTCCATGGCGTTACTTATTATCCGTTAAAATCAGGAACTGGGTACCGCGAAGTCGGCATCGCATCCTGGTATGGCACGGAATCGGGTAATCGCACCGCCATGGGCACACGCTTTATAGCGCATGGATTAACCGCAGCCCATAAAACATTACCTTTACCCTCAAAAGTACGGGTTACCAATTTGAATAACGGCCGCCACGTTGACGTCATCGTCAATGACCGGGGTCCTTTCAAGAAGGGGAGAATTATTGACTTATCTCATGCTGCAGCGAGAAAAATTGGTTTGCATGGTGTGGCAAAAGTAAGAGTGGAATACCTTGATACCCTAATCAGCCAACGATAAGATAAGAAGTCTTAATACTGGCAATGACATACCTAAATCGAGCATAGCAAGGATTTTGCGCGGAGTCTGTTCAATCCCGGCCAAGTTCATGAAATCATTTTATTTCCTACCCATGCCATTACACTGGCGAGTGCTGCTGGTAAATGTTCTGGCTGCGTACCGCCTGCTTGTGCCATATCAGGGCGTCCACCGCCTTTACCGCCAACTTGCTGTGCAACAAAGTTAACCAGTTCGCCAGCTTTAATCTGATTGATGAGATTGGCGCTGACACCGGCGATCAGCGTGATTTTTCCTTCCTCGACGGTACTCAGAACGACGGCGCAGGTTTTCAACTTCGCTTTGAGTTGATCCAATGTTTCGCGCATGACCTTGGAATCAGCATTTTCCAGATTGGCGGCCAGAACCTTGATACCTTTAATTTCCTGGGCTTGTGCTGCCAGATCGTTACCTTGTGAGCTGGCGAGTTTCGATTTCAGTGCGGATAGTTCTTTTTCAAGCGCTTTTTTATCTTCTAGCAAATGGAGAACAGCCATTGGTATCGCGCCGCCTTGGCGAATTGGAACTCTTAACATTGCTGCACTTGCCCTTCGATCATCTTCCATTGCTTCCACATAATGCATCGCACGGTCTCCTGTACAGGCCTCCACGCGCCGCACTCCTGCTGCTACGCCACTCTCGGCAACAATCTTGAAAAATCCGATGTCACCAGTGCGCTTTACGTGGGTGCCGCCACACAATTCGCGTGAGGATCCGATATCTAACACGCGCACTTCGTCGCCATATTTCTCGCCGAAAAGCATCATCGCACCGGTTTTCTGTGCTTCCACAATGGGCATAATGCGTGCTTGACACTCGGTATTGATAAGGATTTCCTCGTTTACCTTTTTTTCTACCATACGAATTTGATATTCAGTCATCGGTTCGTTATGCGAGAAATCAAAGCGCGTCCTCTCGTGATCTACCAACGAACCCTTCTGCTGTACATGATCGCCCAACACCTCCCGTAGCGCCTTGTGCATCAGATGTGTAGCAGAGTGATTGCGTGCAGTTCGTGTACGCACCAATGACTCAACCTCTGCCAGAACTTTATCACCCGTGACCAGTCGTCCACTACTTAACATACCCTTATGACCAAACACGCCTGCATGAATTTTTTGGGTATTCGATACAACAAAGGTGCCATTAGCCGCCAGCAATTCACCGCAATCTCCCACTTGTCCACCAGATTCAGCATAAAAAGGTGTCTGATCCAGCACAACAACTGCTTCATCACCGGCCTCAATAAAATCGAC
>SSFV01000035.1 GCA_008015565.1 Nitrosomonas sp.
CACGGGTTTCTCCAGGTTGGATCGCTCTGTCATCATCCATTGTTAAACCAGTTGCAACCAGCTCTCTAGGATAATCAGGATCTAAATGCGATTGACCCAGTTTGTTAACAAAACGTACACCCGCCGTAGTGAATTCTCCAATGCTAACCGGTGAATCTCCATTGTTGGTGATGTCCATCGTTACACGCAACGCGCGTCCCGGTACGTCATAGTTCGCATGCGTTATCTTGATCGCTACAGGATTCGGTGCTATCGGCAGTGGTTCCACTTTCGATTCGCCCGCCTGAATCGGTACCGTGTAGGGATGTACGCTCTCGGTATAACGATACCCTCCCCATACAATCGCACAGGTCAGAATCGCAACCGCCCACGCTACTTTCCTATCCATCGGATCTAGCAGCAGTTCGTCTCCATATGCCAGTAACACACGGCTACGCGGTAAAAACATCGGACGTGCTACGTAGTATCCAATCCAGAAACATCCCAGACCTAACCACAGCAGGTGCCAAAATATACCGTTTGCAAAATTGAACGTCTCTAAATCGATGTTCTTTCCCGTCAGCGTCGTTATCGGATTCGTGAAGTCATCCCAATTTCCAGAAATGTTCATCCACGATGCCGGCCCTGCAATCGGACCCGCTTCTTTTACGTTCACCATTGCATGCATATGATGACGGCCTGGAATACGTGCTTTCAGCTTTACTTCAAAGGCATAGTCACGTCCTATTTGTAACGGCCCAGAAATAAATGTCGGTTCCCCATTTAGCTTGGTGCTTAAACGTACAAACACCGGGCTTGGGCTACCAATGTTGAAAAACGCGCGTTCCGGCTTGCCTACCGCACGGGGCCAGTCTTCCGCTAAGTGAAAGTTACCAGTTATGGTCGCAATGTCGTTAACTTTGGTGACCTTCGGTTGCCATTTCAGGTCGTACCATTGAATCGTACGCATACGTAAAAATGGTTCCTGCGAACGTTCACCATGCGCTGCCGCTGTCTTTACGTCTACCGTCAGTGTCATCGCCAGTGACGCCGCTCCTATCGCAGCTCCATACAGGCCTAATACGCCCAGCTTAATAATACTTTTTATACTCATTATTTGATCCCCTGTGCAAAGCCTTTTTCACCAAATGCGGTTACGTCATTTTTCATAGAAATGCGGCCTCTCTCTCCTTTAACATAGAAGAAAGCGGTGCAATAGATCTTGCCAAAATACCACCATACGCAGTACATCAGCATCGATACAAACGCTGAGAAAAATGCTGCAATTACCGTCGTGTGACCACCAAAGGTACGCAGTGAGCCTTGCTCAATCAATCTTACGTATTCCGGTGTACCCGTACGTACGTATAAAAAGCCTGTGTAGTCCGCAACCGATAACAGTACCCCTTCTACTACTACCGGTAAGTGGGTCGGGCCAAATATCGGCCAGTTACCAGGGTAGAAAAACAGTCCCCAGAATCCACCACCTAACAGTGCTGTAACCAGCCAGTTACCCGTCAACAATAAAATTGTGTCCAGCATCAATGCACCAGGTATCATTGTCGATGGCAGTACAAAATTCAACGGGTAGTGTGACCACCAGTAGAATCCCCAGTACCGGGTCAGCCATTCGCCCACTAACAAACATACGATACACAGGGTCGCTCCGTACGATAAACGATAGTTTACCCACAGGTAATATTGCAGTGCCGCACAATACATAACGCCTACGATCGGGGTTACTACCGGCCACCATTGACGGTCTTTCCAGTCAAGCCAGAAATCCCAGTCTCCTGCCAATAACATAAAGTGCATGTGAAATGTCCCTACCAACAAGATGCACAGAATCGGAAAATATACCGCATCTATGTATCTGGACATCCTGATCGCTTCCGGCGGCATCTTTGCCGCTGCTAAAATTTCGTCTGTTCTACTCACTAGACCCTCCCTTTTCTTTCATTTCTTGATCTTAAATATGAAAACATGATGACCTCTTACCCTATCATCTCGCTTTTCAGCTCGTCTTCATTTCTCTTAACTGCTTTCGATCACTCCTATCGTTAATAGGAGTGATCTTCGGTACTGCTTAAGGAACAATGCGGTTGTTCAGAATTTCTCTGCTTGCGTTATTCCAGGTTACATCGGTCAGGTTCGAGTAACGAGTGATAATTTGTGCTGCTATACCACCTGAAAATAAACCCGCCCAACCCAGAATTACAAAGCCCCAGTGCAATGGCGCGCTAAACAGCTCTTCCATGAACCAGAATGCATGACCCCATTCGTTCAATCCTACGTTCGGCAGAATCATCAGGGGACCAGCAATCGCCATTACCAGCGGAAACGATGTGCCGCGGCTATACAGCGGCAAACGTGTCATCGCATACAAATACGACGCTACACCACACACAATGTACATCGGAAATGAGCCGTAAAACACCACCACATGACTCGGCGTAAAGCTCGTGTCACGAATGATCACTTGGTGCCAGCTTGCATCTTGCTCGGTAAAGAAGCTTCCGCCCCAGTAAACACCAAACAAGTACACACCCAGCCACATCAACCAGTAAAAATAGCGTTTGATCTCTAACTTCGTGTCCAGGTTATCCAATTGCTCTTTGGTATCTCGGGTCTTCAATATCCAGCCCCATGTCACCAACGCAAACAGCGGCATCAGGGTCATGTGCACGCGCCACAGCCCCATCCATACCTTGTCAAACTCCGGTTCCATCGAATCCATACCATGCGAATACGCAAATGTCCTTTGATACCAGATCCAAAATATCGCCACCAGCAGCATCGTTATCAATCCCAGCTTGTAGTACTTCGAATCGTACCACAGCGACATGTCATAATCCGCGCTCTTGCTAGCGCTTGTCGTGCCGTATGTTGTTGCCATCTTTCTACCTCCTAATGTTAATCAAATACTACTCGTTCTTCTTACTACTTCTTCTTAATACTAATTAATTAGTACTGCTCAAAATTTCGGCAGCTAAATTAGCCTTTTCTTCCCTAATTTAACTACACCTCTCAGGCTAGTCGACATCACCACTTAAAGTCAAGTCATTTGTCATAAAATTTATTCATACTTCCATAGCATCCTTTCCAGTCTATTAATCTTTTCCCTTCTATAACAAGGGGTAATAAGATAAGGGATATTCACAAAAAATTTATGCATTTTTCTATTATTTTCTTGAAATATTCCTCTACTGCTAGTCCCAATATCACATGAATTTCAAAAATGAGAGAGGAATTTGTCAAAAATTTATTTTTAAGAGTACAAACCGTATATTACGGTCTTTACATAGCTGCGCTCCTAAGCAATTATATTTTTAATAATTTTATTCAATTACTTATCTACAAACATTATCGATAAATTGCTCAAGAACTAAGTAATAGTATGGAAAATCAGAATCGGGTGGATTTTTATGAGAGAGAACAGGTAGTTTACTTATTACGCTGGATATATTGGTGACATTAAACATCCCTATCACAACTAGATTAGCTATTACGATTATATAAATTTTTATGCCATAAAATAACTTAATTCAAAACCCTTCTACGATATTCTCTACAACGTAAGAATACCTCTGCATTACGCAATAATCGGATATTGATTATGC
The DNA here is from genome assembly GCA_008015565.1 of Nitrosomonas sp. Lineage (GTDB taxonomy): Bacteria > Pseudomonadota > Gammaproteobacteria > Burkholderiales > Nitrosomonadaceae > Nitrosomonas. The sequence continues at coordinate 3,600 of SSFV01000035.1, forward strand.
CAATCAATAACGAACATGAACTATCGACATACGATGAGGAAACGATCGAATAGATTTGAATCTATCTATCAGCAATCCTATTTGATGGCCTAATATGGAATAATTCGAACTACTTGCAAGATTTGCTTTAGTGTTTATAAAACAAAAAGGCATCTCTGTTCGTAATAGAGATACCTTTCTATTCATTTCATTTAAGCGTAATGTTATTACGAACCGCGCGAACCCCATCCACACTTTTGGCTAGACTTTCTGCCTGACTGATTTCTTCTTTGGAATTCGCAAAACCGCTCAGTTGGACAATTCCCTTGAAAGTTTCCACACTGATTGCGGTACCTCTTACCTGAGGATCGTCCAGAAGCTTAGTTTTTATTTTTGCCGTTATGGCTGAATCATCGATAAACTGACCTGTGCTAGACTGAGTTGGACTGGAACTGCACCCCAATAATGTGACACCAAGAACCGTTACAATACCGAGAATTAAACAACGATAAACGATGTAAGAAAGTTTATTTCTATTCATATTATCCACTCCTTCCGGTTAAAATTTTTTCCAATGTTCTCAAAGGAAAATAATAAATGAAGCAAAACAAATTGAATTACCTTCACCAATCAAAGAAAAAGAAGTCCATCCATCGCTTGAGATATCGCCACGAAGATGCAATCACCTTTATACTGGTAAATCATCTCAAAGCGAAAAAAAACTTAACACGCTTTACAGTTACCGAGTAGCTTGTTTGAAATGATCCAGTGCATCCTTAGCCGCTTTCGTTGCTGCGTTCATTTTCCCTGATTGAGCTTCACTAACAGCATCATCCAAACATTGGAGACCTTGCTGTAAATGCCTGTTCTCATTTTTTGCCGTATTGGCATGCACTTTAGCTTCTTGCGCATGTCCCACCAGCGTTTTCTCATCCTTGGCATACAATGCTGCCTCAGCGTACTGGATAGCCAATTCAAGATGACTACGCGCTGCCAATACATTCATTGATAAGAGTGAAATCAATAGAAAACTTAATAATTTAACAATCATGACCATCCTCCTCATGAAATTGACTAACGATTAGCAGGACGAGCAGTTCAATATGAATTGGAAGGTTCTTGACTGCCTGAAACCCCTTGGCTTCCAGCATTTGATTTTTCATTTACCCCGGCTCCAGATTGTGAGTCTTCTCCAGGATCCCTATCACGTGGACTGGCGATATCAGTATCGCGTTGCTGGTCAATGGTTTCCTGTTTTTGGTTTGGTGATTTTTCACCACCGTTAGATTGTGGTTGCTGCGAAGCAGCAAAAAGTACAGTACCAACTGATAAAAATAGTAAAGCCAGCAGGCTGATGAATATGGTACGTAAATGTGATGTTCGTTTTTTTCCGATCATAGGAAATCTCCTTATCTTTAGTAATTAAAACCCATCGTTCCTCCTTTCTTAAGGCCAATTAAATTAGCCGGGACGGAATGACATAGCCATAACGTTAGGATTAAACATTAACTTTTCTAAGAACTGTCGCTTTGCCAGGAGGTTAATTCTTACAAATTAAACTCCTGGCAACTTGCATGCAATTTACTTACAGAAAGTTATTAGCATTTACAGTTTCTCGAAAAATCATCCACTTGCTTTTCCGCTTCTTCTTTAGTTATACCGTACCTTGCTTGAACCTTACCGATCAACTCGTCACGTTTGCCTTTGATGACATCCATGTCATCATTGGTCAATTTACCCCACTGCTGTTGCACTTTCCCTGTCAATTGCTTCCAGTTACCTGCGATTTCGTCCCAATTCATAATATTCTCCTTGTTTCATTTTTAAAATGTTAATGCTAGCGATTAATGAGTTATCAGTTCTTAAACTCAAACTCAGGTTCATCTTCTAACTCGTCAGCTGTAAGCCCAAGGTTAATTGTGCTATGCAAATAATTAACATTTAAGTTGCTAAATGGAATAGCAACCAGCTTACCGCCTACACCAAGCGTGCTTCCAACTAAAACGATAAGTGAATTGATTTTTTTCTCATCACTCAACAGCAAGTCTTCAACATCCCCCACTGTTTCTCCATTGGAATCACAAACTTCCATATCAAAAATAGCCTTTACAGACATATCATGATGGTGAATTTGTCCAGTTGATGCAAAGTTAATTGTTTCATTCATATGAAACCTCCTTGTTCAAATAGGAATTCAAGTCATCATGTTGCATGACTTAAATCCATGCTACCCCTGACCTTGACCCTCTGTCATTAACCTATGTTAAATTTCAAAATTCTAATTTATGGAGGTATAACGAAACCGCTGAAACGGAAAATGCACAATTTAATGACGGTGATTATGAAGAACAAACTCTATTAAAAATGAGTTCTGCAATATTCTGCAGGTTTAGTCAAAAACCACAGTTCCTCACATTTTTTGAATTGTCCAAACAACAACTAAATTACATTAATTATATTTCCAGCCAAGCCAGTATTGCCAAATCATAAAACCATTAAATAGATTAAATGGTTATCCGCAAATATTAATAATCCCTCCAATTCACCTAAAGGAAAAGTGGAGGGATTCAAATTTTCAATATTAAAAATTGCATAAGAACAATCGAAAAACCTCAATCTATCCGCTCTTATTTCTACTATTAATAAAAATTGTTACGCAACAAACAATTTTGCTGTTAAACAGTAGAATAAAATTCTAAATACTTTTCGATTATTCGATCAATTAGATTCCATATACAAAATCGGTATAATCCATTGAAGCTGCGACAGAAGCGCTGACACGTCCGATAATCTCCGAATCGAGGTGCTCATAAACGTCACCTAAATTATTATTTGTCGGGTTATACCAGATTTCGCCGTTTGTTGTGTTTACGTAGATACCGCTCGATTGATTAGAATTATTATTGCCCGTTAAACCAGGGCCTTCAAAATATCGACCTACACTCAGTTGATTATTTGAAAAATTGCCGCCAGTAAAGGTTAATCCCTTGATACCTGGATTAATGGCTCCATCAAGTATTCCTATATCAAGACTATTGACTAACACGATTGTATCGTCTTGATGATTGAAATCCTGGATAGTATCGGCGTCTGCAGTACTTCGATGACCCAATATAAATTTATCTGCACCTGTGCCACCAATTAACGTATCTGCACCAATACCACCTATTAAAGAATCATTGCCAGCAAGACCGGCTATCCAATCTCCCCCTCCGTAGCCGTAAAGCGCGTTAGCGCTATCAGAACCAGTAATTATATTATTTAAATCGTTTCCATCACCAAAATAAGCTGACCCTTGCAGCATCAAATATTCGACATTGCTTGGCAACCACTTATAGGAAGTGCTTACTGAAGATATTACCAAATCGTTAGTTTCAGCAAGACTGTTGCTAAAGAACTCAATAACCGAATCGCTCATGCTATCAACATGATAGGTGTCACTGCCCCAGCCTCCACGCATAATGTCTGCTCCAGTACCCCCATCGAGTTTGTCGTTCCCATCTCCGCCTTCTAACAAGTCATTGCCAGAATGACCATAGAGATTGTCAATATTTTCATATCCATAAAGCTTATCATCACCTATATAGCCATAAATAGTGTCACTCTCTGCGGAACCATTTAATACACCAAACCATCTCCAAGTTGAAGATATGAATTGCCACGTTCCATTATCGTTATAATTTGTTCCATAAATAGTACCCATCTTATTCTCCTTTAGATCTAAATTTGTAAACAATTCTGGCCAGTGATACTTAGTTTATGAGTAACCTCATTTCATAAATATAACAGTCTAATTAAATTAATAGATTGCAGTACTATGGGTATAGGATTCTTTCAAGAGAATTTACCTATAAGTTTCGCGAGGTTTATCAAACCTATAAACCACTATAAGGAGAGCAGAAATGCGTATCAATAGTTAATTCCACACATAGGTGATAAAAATCACAGTTGATCGCTCTTATTGATATTGGCGATACTGGTGATTATGAGCAGTGCGGTCAGATTACTTTAGTTTGCAGCTTTGCAACCAATTCTCCGCGCGAACGCACGGATAACCATAAAAGCTATTCCGGTATTGAGTACCATCTTGTGTTTTTTTGCGAAGTATCGGCAGGTGGAATTTGACACGGAAGTTGATAAAGTTCTCAAAGATGTATGTCTTGAGATAGATCGCTAAGAGATCCAATTTTTGGAGATAGGAACAGATCAGGATCATGTTTATTTCTAGATTCAATCTGAAACGGTGTATTTTGCAAAGAATATTATACAGATGATCAAGAGCATTACGGCACGGTGAATGTCCAAGCGATGTCCTGAGGTAAAGAAGCAATTATGGGACGCATAGGACGGTGAATTTTGCACTGCTGATTATTTTACCAGCACTGTGGGAGCATGGAGATGAAGCAAAGATAACAAAATATGTAAAAATCAGGGGTAGGAATATATCAAGCTTTATGCGGATAAGCAGTTGAGGTTGTTTTAAGCACCGGCTCTAATACCCCGCAGCTTGCTGCGGGGATGCTTTATTGCTTAGAAACGGAAATTGTACTGAACATAGAAAAGATCAGGAGAAACTCCAGGAGCTTGAGCTTTGAGAAAATCACCGCTCCACATCTTTGAATAGCCAACCAATACATCTTGATGGCGGCTCACATGCAAGTTAAGCCGGAAATCAACTTCGTCACCAATGTGACTGCCTGACTGACCGGTAACATCTCTGAATGTTGCCAGACCCGCTGCGTTATATAAGAAATCACGCTCATTTGCGAGATAGAACCGGTGATATTGCGTAATAAAGGTTATCCACGGCATTGGGTGCATGGTAAATTGCGCATTGAAGTCGTGCACGTTCTGACGGCCTATGCGATCAAGAAAGCCCATGTAATAATGACCAAATGGAAACAACTGATTAAATGTATTACTTCTGCCATCGGTATGACGGCTATCGCCTGATGCAAAATCATAACGTATCCAGCCTTGCGGGTTCATCGGTAAAGGCAAGCGATAACCGATACCCGTTGCTACGGCAAATGCAGACACATCCAAACCGGATCGGCGGCCAAACTGATACATGCCTTCCAATTCATACAAGAAATTGTCGATATTACCGGCAAAACGGCCGCCTAATGTATGGGTGTCGGCATTTGCTTGCAGGATGTTTCCAGCCAGAAGATTGGCTGGTGTGACATTCCGGTCGTTGATAAGACTGAGAAAATAGAGATCAATTGTATGGCCGGGCTGGGGTTTGTTGGTAGCCCATAAACCAAAAAAGTTTTGTTGCGTATCCCAATTATCTACATTACCCTTCTCGGTAATCATTGGGCGTGTCCAGAATGCATCAACATCCCATTCAGGCGTACGCCAGAAAACTTTAACGCCTTGGAAAGTTCTTCGTGTGTTGACCCAATCCAACGTAGAAATCAAACGCTGTGAGCCATACATTAATTCTTGACGACCGACACGGATATATACCGGACCATTATTGATATTGACCAGTTTTATATCGGTAAACATGTTCAGAAAATCTGCGTGATTTCTATCGGTAATCAGCGGTGGCAACTCTGATCCGAAAGCGCGCGCATCGAGCAATTCCGCGAACAGCCGGACTCTGTCGCGATACCATAAATCCGCATGGAATCGTGTGCGTAGCAAGTGAAAATCGTTGTTGATATCGGCGGTATTTAACCGGCTATCAGTTTCATGCGTGTAGCGATACCAGAAATTACCACCAAAAGATAATAACCAATCGTCGCCAAAATTTATTCTTTTGACGGGATCGAAAATATCTTTTTCATGCCCCGGTGTAGCCAGATAGCGGAAATCGATATCGTATGCCGGGGTAGTCAGCAAGGCAAAAGGCGCATACGGTCAACTGGAGGTTTTTCACGCTTATTGCCCGTAACCATATCCCAAAATGAAAAATAGCCAGGTCCGGCAGGTGGCAGCAAAAACAAACCAGGGCGTGATGGAACAGAGACAAATGGGACTTTAGACCTATCGAATGCTCCGCTCGCGGCAGCAGGAGTTGCTGAAGGCGCAGAGGTCGTTGCAGGGGTCGTGTTATCTGCCGGTTTAAGCGGCGATGGGTTCGTTGCGTGCGCTTGTAAAGAGAAACATGTAATTCCAACCACACAATAAATAAATTTTAGGCAATGCCGGGTATTTCTAATGTAATGCACTTTTAATTTAACGAATAAATTCGCTACAAAAGAAAAAATGCGGGACGAATTCATTAAGAAGCTCCTGTTATCTGGATTAGTACAAAATTACAAATTAATTCTAATGATATGGTATTGTTTTTCCACGTAGATCGAGGCCGCCATTATATGCGATATCTTTCATTCGCAAACCACTTATCAATGCTTCCGGGCGCGAACGTTTATCCTTAATTTTTTTTATCTAAAATACTGAATATCAATTGCATTGAATATCAGTTACATAAAACCTGTATATTGATAAATATCAAGGAAGAGCAATTTGTTGTAAATTTGCCACAAAGATTGAACAAACAGCTGCGGTGAGATTGTCACGGATGTACTTTAACAATTAATCCTAGTGCTTCGATTTTTTTACTATATGCAAGCAACCACGATTCGGTAACAGGTGTTAACTGAGAAGCTTCAGGTTGCAATGAGGGACGTGCGATTCCATAGAGCAAAATACCTTGAAGTGTTACGCCATCATTTTTAAGTTTTTCGATGAAACTAAGATAAGCGTTAACTTCTGCATCGCTGGGGGGAACTCCATCGATCTGGAATACACAGGTCTGCAGCCAGGTAGGGCAAAGTCTTGCAGAAATTTCCAAATGTTGGCGAATCTTATTTAAACTGATTTTCGTATTATTTATGCGCTGTCTTTCTTCCGATAACGCGCGATCAAATTTAAACCATACTTCGCCATTTAATTGTGACATTCGTTTCAAACCGGCTTGCACTATTGACCGGTGAATAAGGCTGCCATTGGTAATCAAAACCAGCTTTAAATCTTTTACAGCTTCGAAGTCTTTTACGGTGCCACCAATCAATTCGATGACTTGTTCAAATTCTTTCGCACTGGTTGGTTCGCCGTTACCCGATAAAGCTATATCATGAATTTTTCTTGATTCCGGTGGCACATACTTATGCATGAAATCACCATTCACCAGCTCATTAAGAAAGTGACGCAATTCATACTCAAGTTTTTTTAAATCTATCCGGGGAGCGGAACCACGCTTGAGACCGGGTACCTGGCAATAAACGCAGCGCCAGTTGCACGCATTGTTAGGATTAAGATTGATGCCAATGGATACACCGCCAGCACGACGCGATACGACCGGATAAATATATGTGAGTCCTGCGCTATCACGATTGTGATCAGTAGTATTCAATCGTTCGGGATTTGATTGCAATGTTACAATCCTAAATTTGGCACTCAAAGAAATAATGTATGTTAATCACGCGTAAACTGGAATTTGATGCGGGCCACCGCATTTCGACGCACAACAGCCAATGCCGCCATTTGCATGGTCATCGTTACTGCATTGAAATAACACTCTCCGGTGATATTATCGCTGACGAAAGGAACGCATTGCAAGGCATGGTGATGGATTTCTCAGAAGTGAAAAGTATTGCGAAATCAGCGTTAGTGGATCGATGGGATCACGCTTTTCTGGTTTATTCGGGCGATACCAAAGTGCTGCATTTTTTGCAGTCAATTGAAGATCATAAAACGGTAGTGTTGGATGTACAGCCCACAGCAGAAAATCTGGCTGAAATTGCCTTTGCTACACTAGATGATGCGTATCAGGATATTTATGGCAATCATTTACAACTAAAGCGAGTGCGTTTATATGAAACGCCTAATTGCTGGGCTGATGCCGCGCGCAAAACGCTTTAATTATTTCAGGCGAAATTAAAAAGAATGTTTATCGACTCACATTGTCACCTTGACTTTCCTGAACTTGCCAAGAATCTTCCGGAAGTATTGCAAAAAATGCAGGAAAACCACGTTACGCATGCACTATGTGTAAGCGTCAATATACCGGATTTCCCGCGCATTCGAGAGCTGGTTGAAACACATCGGAACTTATACGCTTCCGTTGGCGTGCATCCGGATTATGAAGATCAAATCGAACCACACGCCGGGCAACTTGCTGAACTGGCAATTCATCCGAAAGTCATCGCCATTGGCGAGACAGGTTTGGATTACTACCGCCTGCAGGGTGATTTAGAATGGCAACGGGAACGTTTTCGCCAGCATATCCGTGCCGCACGGAAAGTTAACAAACCTTTAATCATTCACACCCGGTCGGCTGCAGCGGACACATTGCGAATCATGCAGGAAGAAAGCGCCGCCGAAGTTGGCGGTGTAATGCACTGCTTTACCGAGAGCTGGGAAGTTGCGCAGCAAGCGATTGCAATGAATTTTTATATCTCATTTTCCGGTATCGTAACATTCAAAAATGCAGTGGCTTTAAAAGAAGTTGCTAAAAATATCCGTTTGGACCGGATGCTTATCGAGACGGATTCACCTTATCTTGCGCCAGTTCCATTCCGCGGCAAATTAAACCAGCCGGCATTTGTGCGATACGTGGCTGAAGAAATCGCGCGATTACGTGCAATCGCATTAGAAGAGGTTGCTGCTGCGACCACAAACAATTTTTTCAATTTATTTAAAATAACCAGAAATGATTTATCTGCTTAAATCCCATTCCCTATTTGTATGCGCTGTCGTATTTTTATGCTCGTCGCTGACTGCCTCTGCCGGCATTCAGGATGATTTTATTTGGGCCGTGGAGAAAGGTAATTTAACGGATGTAACGAAATTACTTAAAAAAGGGGCCAATCCGGATACGCCTAGCAGGGAAGGTTATACACCTTTGATGATTGCCGCACAGACGATGAACTTGAAGCTTGCCGGACTATTGATTGATGCCGGAGCGGATCTGCGTATTCGTAATAAATACGGCGAAACGGCGATCATGCTTGCCAGTTATCATGGCCAAAAAGACATGGTAAGGTTATTTTATATGAAAGGGGCGGAAATCAATCACAGGGGTTGGAATCCGTTGCTATATGCGGCTTCAAATGGGCATTCCGATACTATTCAGTTGCTTTTAACCGTTGATGCCGATATCAATTCGATTTCCAATAACGGCACTACACCACTTATGATGGCTGTTAGGGGTAATCATCTTGATGCCGTAAGCTTGTTGCTTGCCAAAGGTGCGGATCCAACAATAAAAAATGAACAGGGCGATAATGCGTTAAGCTGGGCGGAAAAAAAAGAACATCGAAAAATATTACAATTGCTTAAAAACCATGTCATATCCAAATAATTCACTCATATTTTGTTATTGGGACAATTTTTGATGACGCAAACCTTGCGAGGAAAAACTGCCATCGTTACCGGATCTTCACGGGGAATCGGCGCACAAGTTGCGCTTACTTTAGCGCAAGCAGGAGCAACAGTGGTTGTCAATTATGCGAAAGATAAACTGGCAGCCGACAAAGTATGCGAAGCCATTCTTGAGTCAGGCGGTCAATGCCTGGCAGTAAAGAGTGATGTCAGCAAACCCGCCGAAGTTAAAAAGCTTTTTACAACGGTTTGCGAACAGTTCAAACAGATCGATATCTTGGTGAACAATGCCGGGATTCTTCTTTTTAAGGAAATAACAGATATTCAGGATGAAGAGTTCGATCGTATCGTAGATGTTAATTTCAAAAGCGTGTTTTATATGTTGCGAGAAGCAGCTACAAAACTTGCTGATCACGGGCGAGTGGTGACTATTTCCAGTACCGTAACACGCCTTATGTTACCCAAATATGGTGCTTATGCAGCGACAAAAGCTGCTGTAGAACAATTGACACGTATTTTTGCACGCGAAATGGGGAAACGAGGCATAACAGCCAATAATATTTTGCCTGGTCCGGTCGATACGGAATTGTTTCGTGCGGGAAAAACCGCAGCGGATATAGAACGCATGGCGGAAATGGCTGCATTAGGCCGGATTGGCAATACGCACGATATCGCAC
>SSFV01000130.1 GCA_008015565.1 Nitrosomonas sp.
ACCATTTCTTTTTCAGTCTTGTTTGCGTGCATCCAATGCCAAAATCTGTCCTGGAACCGGGCTTGGCCTCATGACTGCGAAAAAACTGATTTAACTTCATGGTGGCGAAATCGGTTTTGAAAGCAAAGCAGGCAATGGTTGTACAGTATCGATGCAATTGTTCTTTGAATGACGCAATGAATAATCCATTAATCCTGATTATCGAAGATGAGAAAGTGTTGCGGGAGAATATTGCCGGAATTGTTACGCATTACGGGTTTCGCGTAATAAGCTCGGCGTCGGGTGAAGAGGGTATCAAAATGGCGGCTGAGTCTCTTCCCGATCTCATTATTTGCGATATCATGCTTCCGGGAATTGATGGTTTTGATGTTTTTAAACGGATAAAACAGAATTCGCAATTGTCTGCGGCTGCTTTTATATTTCTTACTGCAAAATCAACCCGTTTTGATACGCGAATGGGTATGGACATGGGAGCGGATGATTATCTTACCAAGCCTTTTACCAAGGAAGAGCTGATTAACAGCATCAAAGCGCGGCTGGAAAAAATAAGCAAGCTGCGCTCCATGGAATTGAAAAAGGATGAATTGATCGAAACAGCACTTGAAAAAATGACCAGTTTAACTAAAGCCGAACGCAAGGTATTCAATAAGATATCCGAAGGACTTACCACTCCGCAAATTGCCCAGAAACTTTTTCTCAGTCAAAAAACCATTGAAAATCATCGCGTCAATATTTCACGTAAACTTAATTTGAGCGGCCCCAACAGTTTGATTAGTTTTGCATTGCGAGTAAGAGCGCTCAGCTCAAATAATCATTTTCCAGATAATTTTCCTCCTGTTTCCTCACATTGAGTAGCGGGCAAATAAAATGCAAAGAAACCGGAGATTCATGCTGTGTCCCAGCCACTGAAATTCATACTGATTAGAATTCTTTCTGCCGTCACAATACATTCAATAGGTAAAGTTGATCCGATTCACATTGTTTATGACTGATCGCTTGTATTTTCCGGTTGCTTTTCAGCACCTACAATCGTCATGACGTCGCAAGCTTGTAAATGCAAGAGTTGAGCTATTTCTTCGTAGTCATCGGGTAATGCGGCGTCGTTCCATCCGTTGGCAGAATGCCTTGCTAGGTTAACTGCAAGAATGACATTACGGACCCGCTGTAATGTTGAACTATTGTCATCCATGAGGGTAATAAGTAATTCTGGGAGCCGCCACTTTATTGCAAGTTCATGTTGCAATTGCAGTAAGGAGAAACCAAGAACCGTTTTTTGAGCTGCGGTGCTACGCAGGGTTTTATCTTGCTTCTGTAATTGCTTAATTTTCAACATGTCATTGGGTGCAAAACACCACATGAGCATTTCTGCTATATCGTGCAGTAATGCAGCGATGCGGATTTCTTCAAAATGTAAATCATGAAGCCTAACAGCCCAATCAAAAGCATAAGAAGAAGCGATGTTGGCGCGATGTGCGGTTTTTAACAAATGAACAAGCGCGTTCATGTTACTGCGGCCCAGAATTTCTTCAACCAATGGTTTTGCGGATACTTTATTCAATGTTGTTTCGAGCCCGAGGATCATGATCATTTGCTCAACTTCTACCACATCATGCTCTTGGCTTCGATGCTTATGTGCCTGCAAATAGCGTAGTAGTTTGACAGTCATAAAAGGATCATTCTTGACAACGTGAGCGAGGCTTCGGGCACTGAGATGTTGTTCGTCTTGCTCGAGAGCGGACACATTTCGCGCAGTTTGCTTCAAAACCGGAATTTCCGCCGTGGTAAGATAATTTACCCATTCCGACAATTTTTTATCCTGATCTGACATGTTGAACTCCTGGCTCAAATGATTCTGTAAATTCAACGACATCGCCGTATTCAATCTTTAGGAAACAACGAATTATCAAGGATTTCTGACTAAATGATAACCCCTGACGCCACGAAATTGGTATGGCCGGGTTGGATAATGCATCATAAAAACAAACGCTGAAGCTCAATGCCCGGGTCTTCGGCCCGCATGAATGCTTCGCCGACAAGAAATGCATGCACATGATTATGCCGCATCTGAGCTACATCTGCAGGGGTATGAATGCCGCTTTCGGTAATGATTATTTTTGATCCCGGAATATTGTTCGATAATTCCAGGGTAGTGTTTAATGTTGTTTCAAATGTTTTTAAATTTCTATTGTTGATACCAATTAACGGTGTTTCCAGGTTTAATGCCATTTCCAGTTCTACCGCATCATGAACTTCTACTAAAACTGCCATGCCAAATGAGCGGGCAAGTTTCTCAAGCGCCAGCATCTGTTTGAGTGGCTGGTCTGATGAATTGCCATATTCGAGTAAGAAAGCGCTTACTATCAGCAAAATACAATCGGCATTCATGGCACGGGCTTCGGCTATTTGATATTCTTCCAGCATGAAATCTTTGCGTAAGACAGGTAGTAAGCAAGCTGCACGCGCTTCTTGTAAATATTTAGGGCTGCCCATGAAGAATTGCTCATCAGTTAGCACCGATAGACAAGCTGCACCGTGCTGAGCATAAGTTTTGGCTATTTCAGCAGGTAAAAATTCAAAAGATTGCTTATCCGTTTCAGAAGTGCGGCCTCGTAATCGTCCTTTACTGGGACTAGCCTGCTTAATCTCGGCGATTACTGCGGATTGTCCGGCAGCGATTTTATTACGAATTGCGGCAATAAAATCACGAGGCGGAGAATTGTGTTGTGCTTCAATCAATAGGGAAGAATAAGGTTTTAATGCTTTTGCAGCTGAAATTTCTTGTTTCTTAACGGTGAGAATTTTTTCTAGAATATCTGACATATTTAATCATTCGATGGAATTTTCTTGCGTAAATTTTACTAATTCATCAAGTTTTTTCAGAGCCGCGCCACTTTCTATTGCCTGATGAGCTGTCTCAATACCTTGTGCGAATGTTTCGGCAATACCGGAAACATAGATTGCCGCGCCGGCATTTAATAGAACAATATCACGGGCAGGTCCGGCAACATTCTCAAGAACTGAAATCAGCATTGATTTCGCATGCTCACTGTCGGTAACTTGGATCGTTCCGATTGAGGCTGTTTTCAAATTATAATCTTCTGGCTTGACGGTATAGCACGATATTTGACCATTCTTTAATTCTCCGATGTGTGTTTCGCCGGATATTGAAATTTCATCTAAACCATCTTTGCCATGCACAATCAGTACATGTTGACTTCCCAGTTTTTGTAGGACACGGGCCATGGTTTCGACTAAATCCTCATGGAACACCCCCAATAATTGTCTTCTTGCATTAGCGGGATTGGTTAACGGTCCCAGAATATTGAATAAGGTTTTAACGCCTAATTCTCGTCGTACAGGCGCAGCGTGTTTCATGGCAGCATGGTAATTGGGCGCAAACATAAAGCCTAAACCAATTTCATGAATGCATCGGGCGACTTGCTGGGCTGTTTGATTTAAATTCACCCCCAATGCTTCCAAAACATCAGCGCTACCGGACTTGCTTGAAACCGATCTTCCACCATGTTTAGCAACACTTGCTCCAGCAGCGGCTGCAACAAACGCCGAAGCAGTTGAAATATTGAAAGTATGCGCGGAGTCACCCCCTGTGCCGCATGTATCGACGAGATGCAATGCTCCGGAAACATCGACTTTGACCACCAATTCCCGCATGACTTGCGCAGCTGCGGCAATTTCTTCGACGCTTTCGTTTTTTACACGCAGACCGATGATGATCGCGGCAATAAGGATGGGTGAAATTTCACCGCGCATCATTTGCCGCATCAACGATGTCATCTCATCTTGAGTCAAATTCTTGTGCGAAATAATACGATGTAATGCTTCCTGCGGCGTCATGGAATTTCCTTACTAACCTGTTTTGGTGATTGCTTAAGAAAATTTTCTAGCATTTGATGGCCATGCTCACTCAAAATCGATTCCGGATGAAATTGAATGCCTTCGATTGCAAGCGTTTTGTGACGCAATCCCATTATTTCATCATCTTCGGTCCATGCGGTTACTTCTAGGCAATCGGGTAGTGTAGAGCGCTCAACGACTAACGAATGATAACGCGTTGCGATAAAAGGATTGGGCAGGTTCTTAAAAATGCCTTGGTTGTGATGAAAAATGGGCGAGGTTTTACCATGCATAAGTTGCTTTGCATGAATGACCCGGCCTCCGAATGCTTGTCCAATGCTTTGATGGCCCAAACAAACACCTAATACCGGGATGCTTTGACTAAATTGATTGATAACAGCAAGTGATATACCTGCTTCATTAGGCGTGCACGGACCGGGGGAAATGACGATTCGTTCAGGGTTTAGTCGTGAAATTATATCTAAGGTTATTTCATCATTCCTGTACACAACAACTTTTTCACCTAGCTCAGCTAAATATTGTACTAAGTTATAGGTGAAAGAATCGTAGTTATCGATCATTAGTAACATAATATGTCAATGCTTTGTTTTTAAGTACTGCCGTTTAGGTTCATCGAAGAGAATTCATTTTGACAAGCGCAAGCGGAGTCGTTATAAATTGAAAATGAATTAGCAAATTTTACCAGTTCAATCAATGCGAATGTTATCCTACTTCCTAGGCATTCTTGTTATCAATTTGATATTGCCTTATTAATTCAGTAGAATACGAACCTTTTCTAACCTTGCCTCACCAAAATTTTTTGGGATGTTTTATCCATAAGGAATGTATGCGACATTACGAAATAGTTTTTATTGTTCATCCTGATCAAAGTGAACAAGTTCCAGCAATGATCGAACGCTATCGTAGCATTGTTACTGCAAAAAATGGGAAAATCCATCGCGTAGAAGACTGGGGGCGCCGTCAGCTCGCATATCTGATTCAAAAGATTCATAAAGCACATTACGTACTGATGAATATTGAATGCGATCAGGAAACCTTACAAGATCTGGATCATGCTTTTAAGTTTAGTGATGCTGTTCTTCGGCATCTCACTATTCGAATGAAAGGTCCAATTACAGACCCATCTCCTATGATGCGCCAAGATGAGCGAGCCAATACTTCCGATGTGCTAGCCGCTGATGCCACGTTGGAGGATACGGAAGTAGAGGACTTAATAGGCGAATCTGGTGCTTCGGCTTAGCTGCAATTGCAAGTGGATTGTAATCAGACGATTATTTGTGGAAAAATCATTAAATTGGGGATCTTGCGATACACGCCGGCAGGCATTGCCGTTATTGAATTTACAGTAAGTCATGTATCAAGACAGATCGAAGCGGGAGCCGCCCGGCAAATTATGTGTGAAATAATTGCGATAGCATTAGGCCACCTCGCCTTAACAGTAGCGGAGCTAACAGTTGATAGTAAAGTCAAATTGATGGGTTTTTTGAATAGCAAAAGCCGTATGGATCAACGACTGGTATTGCACGCTAATCAAGTTATACTCTTTAAACAATAAATAGGAATTAAAATGACGCGTTTTACAAGACGTAAAGACAGTAAAGATAAAGAAAAAGATAAAAAAGCTAACCGCCCATTATTTAAACGTAAGAAATTTTGCCGCTTTACGGTGGAAGGGATAAAGCAAGTTGATTACAAGGATATTGACATTCTAAAAGATTTTATTAGTGAGAATGGAAAAATTATTCCCGCACGTATTACCGGTACGAGTGCTTTTTACCAGCGTCAGCTGAGCACTGCCGTGGAACATGCTCGTTTTCTGGCGTTATTGCCTTATACTGACCAGCACTAAAGGAGTTAAGATATGCAGATCATTTTGATGGAAAAGATTCCTAATTTAGGACAATTGGGCGATATTATCAACGTTAAGAACGGTTTCGCACGTAACTATCTTATTCCGCAAGGAAAAGCAAAACGTGCAACAGAGCAGGCTATTGCCGAATTTCAATCAAAACGTGCCGAATTAGAGAAAATTCAAGCAGCGTCATTATCTGCTGCACAGGCGATTGCTGCCAAGTTAGATGGACTTTTACTGCAAATTACTCAGAAAGCTGGCAGTGATGGAAAATTATTTGGTTCCGTGACCAATGCAAATATTGCTGAAGCGTTAAACGGGCAAGGTTTTACCATCGAACGATCTATGATTCGCATGCCACATGGACAATTAAAACAAGTAGGAGATTATCCGCTTACCATATCGATCCATGCTGATGTTACAGCGCAAATCACTGTTTCTGTTTTGGGTGAGGCGGCGTTTTAAAATTAATTCTAGGAAAATCCTCCAAAAAAGCCGTCGAACCATAGAAATACGCAATTAACGAGGTGCAGGGAAGATACGCAGTGGATAAATAGTTTATGCTTGCGTATCATATTGCGTAGATACTCATTCAAAGCTTTTCCTAGATGTACGATAAGGACTATAAAGATAGTCCTTTTTTATTTTTGTAGTGCACAGCAATGTTAAAATGGCATATTGTTTGTGCGCTTCTGGATGAAAAACGATGGCATACTCACCTGTAAGTATTAATCAAGATCAACTTTTAGATTCCTATAAGACTCCCCCGCACTCAATTGAAAGCGAGCAATCCGTTCTGGGCGGACTCATGCTAGATAATAATGCATGGGATAAAGTCGCCGACATTATTACGGATAGTGATTTTTACCGGCAGGATCATCGCCAGATTTACCATCATATTTGCAAATTAATCGAACAAAATAGACCGGCCGACGTCATTACGGTTGCTGAATCCTTGGAAATGTCTGCCGAACTTCAGACCGTTGGCGGACTCGCTTATATTGGTGCTATTGTGCAAAATACGCCATCGGCTGCGAATATTAGGCGTTATGCCGAAATCGTCCGTGAACGCTCTATCATGCGCAATCTGGCACAGGTTGGCGTGGAAATTGCAGACTCAGCTTACAATCCGGCTGGCCGATCGGCTGCTAATTTACTCGATGAAGCCGAGGCAAAAGTTTTTGAAATCGCTGAAGAGGGCGCGCGTGGAAAGGAAGGCTTTGTCGATATTCAGCCGCTTCTCAAACAGGTTGTGGAGAGAATCGAGCTTTTGTACAGCCAGGATAACCCGAGTAATGTAACTGGTATTGCGTCAGGCTTTCACGATCTGGATCAAAAAACTTCCGGCTTTCAGCCTGGCGATTTGATTATCGTAGCGGGTAGACCTTCGATGGGTAAAACTGCTTTTTCACTCAATATTGCCGAACATGTTGCCCTGGAATTAAATAAACCCGTTGCAGTGTTTAGTATGGAAATGGGTGGGGTGCAACTGGCGATGCGCATGTTGGGTTCTGTAGGCAAACTGGATCAACATAAAGTTCGAACAGGCCGTCTCGATGATCAGGATTGGCCTAAGTTGACACATGCATTAGGGAAACTCAATGAAGCACCGATTTTTATCGATGAAAGTGCCGCGCTAAATGCCTTGGAGGTTAGAGCGCGAGCCAGACGATTGTGCCGTCAATATGGGGAATTAGGCCTAATCGTTATAGATTATTTGCAATTGATGTCATCTGCCAGTCAGGGGGAGAATCGCGCTACTGAAATCTCAGAAATTTCACGGGCCCTAAAGGGACTAGCCAAAGAACTGAAAGTGCCTGTGATTGCATTGTCACAGCTTAATCGAAGCCTCGAGCAGCGTCCGAATAAGCGCCCCGTCATGTCGGATTTGCGGGAATCCGGCGCCATTGAACAGGACGCTGATGTCATTCTCTTTATTTACAGGGACGAGGTCTATAATCCCGATTCACCCGATAAGGGTATCGCGGAAATTATTATTGGAAAACAGAGAAATGGTCCAATCGGAAAGGTTGATCTTACTTTCTTGGGGGAATATACCCGTTTTGAGAGTCATGCGAAATCCCAATATTACTAAAGCACTTACTTATAGCAGTTGGAATAAGTAGCCTTAAGTCGAACGATAAGCGTTTTGTTATAAATCTACGGTTCGCTAATAAGACATAGCGTATTCTTTTTGACTGTTACCGGCAGAGACTCTAAACCGGTTGATGCAAGTTGTTAGCCGCCAATACTCAGCAACATTTCCTTAAACAAAGTTGTTTATTCAAGTCCGCATGCAATTCCTGATGTAAATGCTGTATGGTGAACCGAATCCGTACCCTTACATGCGGTAATTTGTAGATGAGTTTGATTGCTTGCACAAAGATGGTCATTCCCAATTAAGTTGGAAGAAATAGCAATTCGGATGCAAATGAATAAGCTTTGCCATTATTTGAGGCAATCCGCAAAAGTGCCTATTCTTTGATTACTTAGTGCATTTATCTACGATTTTATCCACAGAAATTGTGGAAAATTGTTGCCAAGTTGAGTGTGGCTTCTCAAAATCCAGCATATGAACAGCACAGTCAATTAAGATGTGAAGCCATGCTGTTCTTTTGTTTCTTCTTGCAATTGTAATTCCCACATTCGCGCGTAAACGCCATTACATGCCAGGAGTGCTTGGTGAGTGCCATGTTCAACGATTCGACCGCGATCCATTACCAGGATTTGATGGGCATCTGCAACTGTGGAGAGGCGGTGGGCGATTGTTAATGTAGTACGATTCTTTGCGATGCGCTTTAGTTCGGTTTGTATGCGTTTCTCCGACTCAGAATCCAATGCTGATGTGGCTTCATCAAATATCAGAATATCCGGGTTCTTAAGGATAGTGCGGGCAATAGCCACCCGCTGCTTTTCTCCCCCGGAAAGCTTTAAGCCACGTTCTCCGACGATAGTTGCATATTTTTCCGGCAAGCTTTCAATGAAGTCGTGGATATGCGCTGACTTAGCCGCTACATAGATTTCTTCTTCAGTCGCGTCCGGTCGTCCGTAGGCGATGTTGTAATAAATACTATCGTTGAACAATACCGTATCCTGCGGAACGATTCCTATGGCGGCGCGCAAGCTGTGTTGCGTAACATCGCGGATGTCTTGGTCATTGATTAGAATACAACCTGATTGCACGTCATAAAAACGAAACAGTAAACGTGCCAATGTCGATTTTCCTGAACCGCTGTGACCAACGACCGCAATATTTTGACCAGCCGGGACAGTAAAACTGACATCAAATAATATTTGACGATTGGGTTCATAACTGAAATTGACATGATTAAACCGAATCATGGCATTGTGCGCATTCAATGGTATAGCATCCGGTTTGTCTTGAATTTCTCTGTTTTCGTCCAATAATGTAAACATCCGCTCCATGTCTGCGAGTGAGTGTTTGATTTCACGATAGACAAACCCCAGGAAATGCAAAGGCATATACAACTGCAGCATAAAAGCATTGACCAGCACTAAATCACCTATGGTCATACTGCCCTCGACAACTTTATCAGCGGCCAGCAACATCAACAACGTAACACCCACTGCGATAATGGCACTCTGACCGGCATTTAGTGTGGCTAGCGATGTTTGATTGCGCACGGCGGCTTTTTCCCAAGATTGCAGATGTTCATCGTAGCGCCGAGCTTCCCAGGCCTCATTACCGAAATATTTAACGGTTTCGTAATTCAACAAGCTGTCGATCGCCTGCGTATTGGCTTTTGAATCCATGTTGTTCATGGTGCGGCGAAAAATCATGCGCCATTCGGTAACAATTAAGGTAAGCGCAATATAGGCAAGCAGCGTTAAAAATATAATAATGGAAAACCAGATATCGTATTGGCTGATTAATATGCCAAGCACCAAGCCGATTTCAAGCAGCGTTGGCAGGATATTGAACAGCATAAAATTCAGCAGGAAGGAAATGCCGCGCGTGCCGCGTTCAATATCGCGTGAAACGCCGCCGGTCTGCCGCTCAAGATGAAAACGCAGTGACAACGAATGCAAGTGTGTAAATACTTTGTTTGCGACACGGCGAATCGCCCGTTGTGTCACTTTGGCAAAAATTGCATCGCGCAATTCGCCAAATAAGGTGCTGCATAGGCGTAACACGCCATAACTGATCACTAAGAAAACTGGTAATACCAATACGGCGTGAGGTTGATTCAGTGCATCGACAATTTCCTTGAGCACCAATGGCACCGAGACATTGGCGAGCTTGGCTAATACTAATAAGCTAAGTGACAGAATAACCCGAACTTTAAATTCCCATAAATAGGGTAGCAGGGCAGCGATCGTTTTCAGGTTACTGCGTGTGGCGGCAGGTGTTTTGAGGTGAATTGAATTCATACATATAATTTTCTGAGCTAAATAATATTTTTAGTATGCCTACTTGAGTTCGTTGAGCAACAGCGGTAAGGTAATACAACTTTGAATCGATGTTTGGCACTGTATTTCGAAAAAAATATCTCTTATGAATTTTGTAATTTTGCTGGTTTAATTATGGAAATTACCTGTTATCGAGATCCTGAAATCAGCCGTGAACCGCGGCACTTACCGGCGAGCACTTATAACTTGGCCATTACATTATTAGCGCGCTGTCCTACCAAGCATTTATTTGTTCCGATTCGTAGCATGCAGTATATGGCGATTATCGATCATGAAGAATTCGTGTTTATTGATGGTGAGCGGAAGTGCTGGATAGATATTTCTTGGCAAAACTTCCAGCCGCATGTCCGTGATTCGTTGGATCAGCCGGTAGCTTATCAGGCGGTTTATTATCGTGAAAATATGTCGGCGGTGATGGCGCGCCTGCAGAGTGAATTTCCTGCGGCATTACAAGTGCTGGTTAATAAAACTAAGCTTGACGGTCCAGCCAAAATCATTAATTTTCCAGCTAAAAGCTAATCATCTTCTCCCAATTCTGTATTCCAGCCTTTTTTCTTCGCATTTGCAATCGCTTCAGCGTATAACTGCGTATGCCGGTCGCGTAACGCATCCGGCAAGCGGCTTGGCAGATGTGCATAAGGTTCCCAGGCAGCATGGACTTTTTCATATAGAAT
Organism: Nitrosomonas sp.; assembly: GCA_008015565.1. GTDB lineage: Bacteria > Pseudomonadota > Gammaproteobacteria > Burkholderiales > Nitrosomonadaceae > Nitrosomonas. Next base: position 10,834 of record SSFV01000130.1, read on the forward strand.
TTGCATTTGTGCATTGCTCCAGCCTGCGCAAGTTTCTGTTTCCGGTAAAATGCCAAATACCCAGGCATCCCGGACGATGCGGCCTAAATGCGTTAATCCTTCGTTTTCATCTTCATGGATACCAACATAAAGTTGTTCTGTCATAATTAAATCTCTTTATAGATAATAGTGATATGAGCAATTAGCTTAGCTTATGTGAAAGTTCAGATTTTGCGTTGAATCGATCAAGTATATGGTGGGCCATATTTTTGGCAAGCTCTTCTTCTCCGAAAAAGACTGTCCCCATATGATCTTTCCGCAATAACTGAGTTTCATCTTCACTGCGGCTACGTAATACAATTTCAATATCAGGGTTCAAAGTACGTGCCGTATCGATCATTTGCCGCACATTGAGCGGGTCGGGTGTTGCGATAACCAGCATAGCGGCGTCAGTGATGTGTGCTTGTATCAATACCGACGGCTCGGTCGCGTCTCCGGAAACTGCATTGAAACCCTGTTTGCGTAAATCCTGTACCAGTTCGCGATTTTGTTCCGCAACGATGTAAGGAATCTCTTTCTCACCTAAAGCCTTGGCGATACGTTGGCCGACATGGCCATATCCCACAAGGACCACTTGCCCTTCGAGAAATTTACGTTCGGTGCTCATCGGAAGTTCTGCGAAAGGATCGTCGCGGTTTTCATACTGCCGTGCCAGAGCCGAGTGCTTTAATATCCAGTTACGGAATGGCACGATGGCGGCGAAAGCAATCGGGTTAAAAGCGATAGAAATCAATGCCCCTGCAAGCACCAAACTCATACCTTCCTCTGGCATTAAGCCGAGAGACAATCCTAATCCGGCTAAAATGAAAGAGAATTCGCCAATCTGTCCCAAACTGGCTGCCACGATCAATACCGTATTGAGTGGATAACGTAGTATTAAAACCAGCAACATAGCCGCCACTGACTTTCCCACAATAATAATTGCTACCACACCAAGTACCCGCATCGGTTCTTCTATCAATACGGCCGGATCAAACAACATACCGACCGAAACAAAAAACAATACAGCAAATGCATCGCGCAGCGGCAGGGATTCTTCGGCTGCCCGCTGGCTGAATTTGGATTCGCGCATGACCATACCGGCAAAAAAGGCACCCAATGCAAACGATACATTAAATAACGCTGCTGCCCCATAAGCAATGCAAATAGCAGCAGCGATAACCGCCAACGTAAACATTTCACGCGAGCCGGTACGGGCCACTTGCCACAACAACCAAGGCAATACACGCCGTCCGACAATAAGCATCAGTGCAATGAAAGCGGATACCAGAAATAAAGTAATTCCAACCGTGTACCATAAGGGATCGGTTGCATTTTCAGCGTTGTTCGTTCCGCCCAGCATGGTAGAAAATGAAGGCAGTAATACCAGAATCATTACCGTAACCAGATCTTCAACAATCAGCCAGCCGACCGCAATACGGCCACTCATGGTTTCCAGAAATCCGCGTGATTCAAGCGCTTTAAGCAGCACCACTGTGCTGGCGCACGATAGCGATAAACCCAATACTAATCCTTCGCCAAAGCTCCAGCCCCACCATGTAGCCATCGCCATACCAAGACCTGTTGCTACCGCCATTTGAACGATTGCGCCTGGCAATGCGATACGTTTGACCGCCAGTAAATCATCTAGAGAAAAATGTAAACCGACTCCGAACATCAATAGCATTACACCGATTTCTGATAATTGGGAGGCAATGCCGATATCTGCTACAAATCCAGGCGTCGCCGGACTGATTGAGATACCGGCTAATAAATAGCCTACCAGTGCAGGAATTTTCAATCGCTCGGCAATAAAGCCGAAAATCAAAGCCAGGCCAAAACCGGCAGCGATTGTAGTAATCAGCGTAATATTATGTTCCATTAGGACTCCAGTAGTTTTTTTGCAGAACTGATTAGTATGATTAACATCAATTCCGTTCGTCATTCAGGATTTTTATTTTTCTTGAATCACAAATTATCTCATATGCTTTTCCATAGACTGCATTTATCCTACTAATAATGACTATGTTTCAATTGCCATGCCGATCTCAAGGTGTTGCGATTTCCGTGCTATCGACTGTTGTACTGGATAATGCAGGGTTGTTGAGAAATTTCTCAAATTCCTTACGTTCTTCTTCGATTGCATCCAGAATTTGCTGCTTGAATTCCTCACGTGAGAATGCTTCTTCGAGCATCAGCAGAAGTTTTTCAACCGTCAGGCCAATGGTGATGCCGCCAACGATACCGCCAATAGCTGCACCGATAGCCGTGCCAAGACCAGGAATGAAGGAGCCCAACGCCATGCCGGTTGCAGCACCTGCCGCTGCACCGCCCAGCGCACTCACTGCCTTGCCAGCGGTTACTTTCATCAAAGCTTGGGCACCGAGCTTGATGATACCTTTACCGGCAACTTTGGCCGTGATCTTGCCGGCAATTGCTCCGGTTATGGCGCCTGCCGTACCGATACTTCCGGAAATCAGCATACGATTTTCCAGATTGACGATAACGCTATGCGCAGGAGGTTCTTTGAGAGCAGCCAGAGATGCGTGCCTGACGATCTCAAGCTGTGCGTCATCCACCGGCAAGATACGATTTTCTGTCAATATTTGTTCGACTTTTTGCAAATGTTCGGCACGCAATTGCTGATTATTTTGCAAAATGTACTCGATCGATTCTTGGACGGGGCCGAATACATTGCCTTTCATCAGATAGTTTTGTAATTTTTCGGCCATCCAGCTTTCCAATGCACCTGTTGCTAATGCCACGATTCGTTCATACTCCCCTGGCAGGCTGTAATACCAGTCGAGATAGTCATCGACATTATCAGCCATGCGCGTAAATCCGATGGCAGTGTTTTCGCGCAATTTTTCCAATGAGTTTTCCAGCTTGTTGAGACTTTCGAGGTATGCTTGTTCAATTTTTTCAGCGGTTCCCGGCTTATAGTAATCATTACCTATCATTTCCACTTTCTCAGCAACGATTTGTTGTGAGATATGGATTTCTTTGACAGTGTCCGGATTTAAGCGTAACCAGGCGTCGAGATATACTGTCGAAGGCACATAAATAAAAATGACAAAAAAAGTTGTGAACGCCGAGGTAATCGCCCAAGTCCATGGTGAGACTGCGGGGGGCTGGTCGCTATCTTGAATCGGCGCGAAAATACGGCGATATTCCGCTAACGGCACCATGAAGGTGGAAATTCCAAGTGTGACATTATAAAAAACTATCAAACTGCCAATAAAAATAACACATAGATACATCGCGTCATTGAATGATTGCACATTGCCTAGCGCATAGTGCTTCAATCCTTCAATAAATCCTAATAGCCGGAGTGTTTCAAGGATTAAAATGCTGCTGGATCCACCACTCAACTTCTCACTTTCGGCTGCAACCGCTTCAGCCAAAGTAGGGTACCAACGATTAATGTCATGATCGCTGGTGAATAGAACAAAGAAAACCGCCATTAGCAGCGACGTGATCCAGCGTGACCAAGTAAGAGATTTGTGTACAGCGATGTAGGGTTTGTATTCACGTGATGCAATGGGTGAGAAAAATCCATAAGAAATGGCGAAAACCGGGATAGTGGCAAAGAATATAAGCCACCCCTGCTTATCAGAGAAACCAAGATAAAATAATAACGAAAATGCAAAAACGATTGACCATAACAACCACCATACATAGGCTAAAATCCGGCGTGTAAACAGCCAATGTAAAACCCCTATTTTTTTAAACTGACTGGAAAGATAGATTCTTTGAATGGTTACCGCATACATGGCAGATAAGTAGATTGGCAAACCAAACAGAAAAGTTACCAATAGCGCGAACCACAACTGCCGGTCAGGAATCATGCGTCCAAAATAATAGGCGAAACCTATCCACCCCGCCGAGAATGCCAAGTAGCCAAGAGTTCTAACAAAATCAAAATTCTTCAAGGCGGCGAGCACAACAATAATTCCTTAACAGCAAAAGATCGGTATAAACGGTTTGTGAAGACGCGCATAGTAGACGTTATCACGCTAATAATTGTCAAGCTGCTGCAATGCGGGGCATTTATGTGTGGGATCGTTGATTTCCTATTGAATAATCGCCACTTTATTGATTGCCAAACAGTGCATGGGCAGCTTGCAAGCAATTGACGTATCCCGGTTATTTGGGATACGCCGGCTTTAAAGACGGATAAACCCCCTAATGCAAAGGTGTAAATATGTTCAGCGATTACTTGGTTTTGGCGCTGGAGCAGTTTTTGATGGCGGCGCGTTGGAAGGCGTTTCATCAGACAAAGTTTCCGTTGCTGGCGTTTTCGCGGCTGATTCGCTGGCCGGTTCTTCAGCATTTACTGCAGGTTGCTGTTCAAGAACCGCTGCATCGGGTTGTGGCACGGTTGCTGTAGAATTCTCAGTTTTAGCGGCTTGGACTTTGGTTGATATGGTTTTTTCAGTATCCGGCTTTACATCGTTCGGTGCGGATACAAGCCGTTGCTTCAATTCATCTATAGTACCGGGATGGATATAGCCGCTGTGCCAGAGATAAGCGATGCCGCCTAATATCAGTATCAATAGCAAATAAAATTTCCATGGACTCTTCTTTTCGGCATACGGGTCAGTCAACGAGCGTTGCGCACCAGGCGGCAAGACCGCCATTTTCGTCAATGACGCGCCAAATGGGATATTAATAATTGCGCGTGTATTGACGGCCCAGCCACTGCCATCCAATAGGGGTGCCAAGTTACGTTTACGTAACTTGAGGTAGGCAAGCAGTACCGATGGGCCTGAGATCAATAAAATCAATCCTAGAATGGCTAATGGCATTTGCCACCAGGTCAAGCTGATAAAACCAGTCACAACCGATGCAATGGCCGTACCGATAGCACCAATTGCCAAACCGATGGCCGCAAAAATACCCGCAAATTTCCCGACATCGAATGGCGCCGGCGGTGCTTTACCAGTTTCTGCCGATTGCGCCGTCCCTGAAATACCGGATGCCGCTTGATCCTGTACTGCTTTTTCACGGGCGCTGGCCATTTTTTCAATTTGCTCGCCAATCATTTTTCCGATCCGCTTGTACGGATACCAAAAAGCTTGGCGAACGCTGATCGGGTGCTCGATGATTTTAACGATTGTGGCATCCCAGTCTTGGCCTTTACGGTCATAAAATATGCCGTTACGCCCAACCATCAAGTTATCGGCATCGCCATTGGTAAAGGCTGCAACGATGTTAATTTTCTTGGTGTCGTCATCACGGCGCCGGCATTCACAATAAGCCAAGTAAGTGCCGCTTAAGTTAGCCATTCCACTGTGTGCATTGATATCCGTCACATTCAGGCAGAAATCACAACTCCGGCCATCAAGATACAGTGTTCCCGCTTGAAAAATCGCTTTATTGTGTGCGGTGTAAAAATCACGGAATGACACAAAATTATTTAATAATTGAAAAAGATCGCGGTGGTAGCGGATTAATTTCTCAACCGAATTGATCGCATCCGAGGCGCTGGCCAAAGACTTGTCCTTGTTAATCAGTGCCATGATTTTTTCTTGATATCCGCCTTCTATAATTTCCCGCACGCGTTTAATAGTGAGCATTTCAACAATGCCGCCTTGTTTGGTTTCCAGCCATGCCTGATGAGCGGAAAATTTAGCGCATATTTGTTGCCATTCCTCATTATTGAGTTCTTCTTTTTGTCCCATTAACGGGTTGATGACTTTAACTTTAAATTCGGTAATCGTAGCTATCCACGCCGGATTAATTCCCGTTTCGAGCGGAAGCGGTTTTTTTGCCTCAATTTTGGCCAAGGGAAGGGAGGCCACTTGTTCCGAACCGGCAGATAAATTTTTGTTTGCCAGTGCTTCATATTCTGTCAGCGCCGGATTTAATGGCTCACCTGCACGTGGATCAAATTCCGCTAGATGGCATCGGGTAAAGTAATCATCAATTTTAACTTTAACGTTATCAAATGCTGTCTTGGCATTCCCGGTTTCAGACCCTAATGGCAGAATACTCGATGCATTGCGTTCTGCTTCATGCCACCATTCCGAGAAAGCGCCGGCCTCAGTAAAAAATTGTGTGACTTTTTCTTCCGAAATGCCAAGCAAACCTGACCGGTCTTCTTCTCCGCCAACACAACTCATTATTTCTTCGATAACTGTTTGCGTATCGGCATCGGCTGCCGCACTTGAAGGAATAATGCCATCACCGTTAAATTTTGTACTGGCAAAAATCTTATTCAAATCGGCCGTATCATCGATGGTAATGGTTTCTTCATCTTTCTTGCCAATGTTAAGCAGAACTTGCTTTGCGGAGGCCAATAAAGCCGTGCCTTCCGGTGTGCTATTGTCGATAGCGCTGAGCGGGAGCACGCCTGATCCTTTAACGATGTCTTCAGGTTTTTGTAACAGCGATGTGGTCCAATTTACAGCCGCGATGATTTCAGGTATGCGGATATGGCCGTCGCCATCGGTGTCGATGAATTGCAGTGTTTTGGAGTCAAATTCCAGATTGCTGGTTGGGCAGCTAAGTGCCGCCCAAAGCTTCGGATCAAGCTCGCCCAATGATTTTAAGTCTTCGGCGGATTCGAGGCGAACCTGATCAAAACCGCCAGAACGAAAAAAACGCCATTTGTGCATTGTGTTGTTCATGATATTCCTTTTTATGTAAGTAAATTGCTCGTACCCGTTTGATCTTGATCACGTCAATTCGATTAAATAATTGGATTTTCTGATTTTATAGCAAGAACCGCGGTAGTGAGGGTATTTTGTTGCTGCGGTTAATATGAAGGCCTTAAGAATTCATTATAATTATTTCAAGTAGGGGCGGGATCTGGTGAAATTTGCCGGTAGATTTCCAGCCGTGCTTGAAATGAGAAGAGCTGCTTGGATTTTTTGTGGTGATAGATTAGGTGTAATGTCTACTGACTACGTGAAAGACAAGTCGTGACGTGATTGCGAAAAAATTCACCGGTCAATCCTAAAATCTCCGCTTCATTTTCACAGACTTGTGATCTGGAGTGCGTTTTCGCATCGCTTGACTCAAGGCGCACAGGGAGTTGTTGAGTATTTCTGTGTTGTGCAGTATTGCCCGGTGCAATGGATTCTATATCAAGACGCACCGGAATCATGCCGCTCGAACCAAAATTTAAATGTACTGCCGCTTGCTTTGACAAGTTGATGATTCGATCGCCACCACCTCCCCAGCGATCATTGATACGGACGACTATATGTTGACCGGTCTTGAGATTGGTAACGCGCACATTGCTCCCAAGCGGTATCGTTCGATGTGCCGCAGTTAATTCTTCCGGATCATATGCTTCACCGCTTGCGGTGGTTCTTCCTTCCATCTCAGAGGCGTAGTAAGTAGCAACACCTTGTTCTGAAGGCCAAGGTGATTCCTGTGTTAATTCTTTAATATTTTGCCGGGTGGCGGTCGAGATCGAGGTTTTCTCAGTTACGGGGTGATTTGCGATTCGTGCTTCTGTTGCTGATTCATGCCCATTAATCTGATTAGGCGTTATTTCATTAATAGTACTATTAGGAATTACTGTTGTAGCGTTGTGCCCGGAAGGGGCGGCACATCCGCATAGTATTAAAGCAGAAAGAAAAGTGATTGATGATTTTTTCATGATAATGCTATTTTTATTTTTTTAGATTCGGCAATTTTATCATTGCGATAACAGCAATCCAGCATGATTCTAGGTAAAATTACATCAATCATGCGTTGCCAATGAGCATTTTTAGATGGAATTGTCTTGGAAAACAGACTTCATTCGATATTTATAGTTAGAAAAGGACTTATTACTTTATGAAGCGGGAAATGTTGGCGCATTGCTTGTATTGCTTAATAATGTCAGTGACGATGACCGGCTGTGTATCGGTGACTGTAACCATAATAAATATCGGTTTTTCAGATACCTTAATTCGCGAATGGCTATATGCGTGGAGTATCGCTTTTCCAATCGGTTTTATTTTGTTACTTTTATTATCACCCCTATTCAGAAGAATTGTGGATTCGATAATTGTCTCGAGCAGATAATAATGAAAAGCGGAACGTTCAACCGTCACGATTTCTGTGAAAAATGTGAAGTTGAACTTCTTTGGGTTTAAAAATTGAATAAATCAATCAGACAATCGGAGAAACCTGTCGAGTCTGTTTGATGACAAAAAAATAAAATGCGTACAGCGAGTGAAGCCAGCGATATAAGAAGGAACGCGATGGGTACCCGCAAATTTCTTTGGGTATATTTTGCTTTAATTTCATTTGCGATGTCTTCATAAATTGTTGCAGGGTCACCAAGATGCATCCTCGAATCGTCATAAGGCATGTTGCCGGGTTTAGTAGCCGATATGTGCGCAGCTTGCTTGGTGTTTTGCTTAAAATACGGTGCAGTGTATTCCGAAGCTGGAGGCGGGGTTTCAGGAACAGGCACTTTAACCTCGGGTATCCCGGTTTCTGTATTAACAGGAGACGGCTCCTGATAAGCCGCGGCAGTAGATTCTTGATGGCTTGTGGCATGAGCTTCGCGATTTTTTCTTTCCTGACTTTTTAATGAAATAATATAGTGAAAAACATCAGTCCGTAAACCTAATCGTTGTGTAGCTTCATAGATATCATGCGCATCCACGCTGCTTTTTTCCCGCTCAAAGGCAACACCAAACGCTCGGTCGCATAACGAATTGATCGTTCGCGGGGTTCCACCGGCTTGAAATGCAATCGCAAGTGCTTCCCATCCGGTATCGGATATGAGTTCACGGCTACCGCCAGCGATCTTGAGACGGTGTTGTATGTATTTTTTTGTTGCGTCAGAATTCAATCTTCCAAGCGTTTCCAGTGCGGCAATCCGTTGCTTGAAGGGTTCCAGCGCCGGCCTATTAATCATCTCCAATAGCTCTTCTTGACCGAGTAACAGCAACTGGATAAGCTTGATAGAACCTTCTTCGAGATTATTGAGTAAACGTATACCGTTGATTACATCGTCAGACATTAAATGCGATTCATCAATAATGATTAAGCATTTCTGTCCCGCGGCATTAATCTCTAACAATGCATTACGAATATCCCGCATCACAAAAGTCTTTTCGGGAGACATGGGATGTAATCCCAGTTCTTGGGCAAGAAATAAATAGAGATCAATGCTATTAGCCGGCGGTTCTGCCATCCAAATTACTTTGATGTTCTCAGGAAAATCAGCCTTAATCATTTGGCTGAGCGTGGTTTTGCCAGAACCAATAGGGCCGGTAACGACTATTAAACCGCGCCCGCTTTGCAATGAACCGGATATTTGTTTACGAATGCGAGCGTGATCTCCTTGATCATAAAAAAACTCTGGATCCGGTACATTTTCAAAAGGCAGCTTCTGAAGATTAAAGTGCTGAGTATACATGTGTATTAATTATCTCCTTTTTTAAGCATTAACTTTACTTCGACTCTACGATTATTAGCTCTGCCTGCTTCGGTTCTATTGGTGTCTATAGGGCGCGTGTCGCCATAACCAACAACGGATATTGATTCTGGTGATATTCCCCGGGATATTAAAATATCGGCAATGGCTTTCGCTCTTTGTACCGATAGATCCATATTGCTTTTATGTGATTTGCCAGTTGGAATATTGTCGGTATGTCCTTCAATTATTATCTGGCTATTTGGAAATACTGATATCTCATTGATTAATTTTTCAATCTTTGAAGCAGCAGCATCATTGATAATGGCATGGCCGGAACGGAATGTTTGTCCGCTGAAGACCGTGAGTATTCTTGCAGAATAATCATTCTCAGCGGATTTGCTGTTGTCGGCTGTTTTTTCTGGTGTGGTGACTTGTATGTCAAGCTGTGCAATGTTTAATTCCTGACTTGCTGCATCCGCACTAGCATTGTCAAGTGATTCGATAGGTTCAGTAGAATTATCCGGAGTTAGTGCGGGCCCGGTGCTCAACGTTTCCGGTTTACTTTGACTCATGGGTTCTTGTATGACCGGCTCCTCTGTTAAAGGCGCTGCCGGTATGGGTGTATGAGCTACAGGAACCTGCGTTGGCAGTTTAAATGCCCGGTAAACGATTAAAGTGGATAAAATCAGAAATATAAAAGCTAGTCCAATAATAAGGAAACGCATAGTTATAAGGCTATTAATTAAAAAGAATTAAACGGAAATGAGTCTAAACGGACTCAAATCAGCACATTTTAACGTAGTGACAAATGTTGTGCTGTTCAGAATAAAGGTATTTATCAAATGTATTAAGATAAATTGACTGCCACTGAACTTTATAAGTATTAATTGTATATTTCAAGCAACAATATCAGACAGGTTGCGTCTTTTATTACCATGCCGTATCGCTTTTTATCAATAATGGATCATGTTTACCAATTAATAAATTGTTGATCGATAAATAAAGTCTTTATCATTATAACGCTACGGAATTTTTGTGGCATTTTGAATGAATGATGCTTGTTTTGCAAATTGCTTTGATTAACATTTAAGTCGATATGTATGTGAATCAAATCAAATTTATTTCTTATTGATCGTAACACTTGCCAATTAAATTGAAAGGAGAATGACCTTGTATAGCAAATCGAATGGTCGTGCCATTGGTACAAGCGAGCATATTATTTCCGCTAATAATGGCTGGGTAATGTTGATGGTGCTATTGCCAGCCTTACTGTTGGCGGCTTTTCTTGTAGCAACGCCAGGCAGTCCCATTAAATTGCTCGTAGGCGCATCGTTGCTTGCTGTGACGTTATTTTGCTGCAAAGGACTGTTTACGCTCGAACCTAATCAGGCGGCTGTCATGATTTTTTTTGGCAGCTATGCCGGGACGGTTTGTGAAAGCGGTTTTTTTTGGGTTAATCCGTTTTACAATAAAACCCGTATTTCGCTACGTATTAACAATTGGAATACGCCCGTGCTTAAAGTTAATGATGAACGCGGCAGTCCAATTGAAATTGCAGCAGTGATTGCCTGGCGTATTCAGGATACCGCCAGAGCAACTTTCGATGTGGAAAGCGCGCTGCATTATCTTCAAATCCAGAGTGAATCGGCTATTCGTCAAGTTGCAAGCAGTCACGCGTATGATGATACTGAAGCAACTGCAGGAAAGGGAAAAAAAAGTCTGCGTACCGATCTGGATGCGATTGCCGGGTTATTGCGCGAATCTATTCAACAACATGTTGATGTTGCAGGAATTGTGGTAGAAGAAGCAAAAATTGCACATCTTGCCTATGCACCGGAAATTGCCAATGCCATGTTGCGGCGCCAACAAGCGGAAGCGGTTGTGATGGCGCGGCAGAAGCTGGTCGATGGAGCCATCGGGATGGTAGAGGTGGCATTAAAAAACCTCGAAAACAAAAAAATTGTCTCGCTAACCCCCGACCAGCGCGCAGTTCTCGTAACGAATATGATGACTGTATTATTGTCGGAAAATGGGGCCCAACCGGTAATTCAGATGGCGCAATCCAGTCAATGAGTTTTTAAATTCAACAGGGAACGATGAAATCGAATTTACCGTCCACTAGATGTTTACCGTGCATATTCATAACAACGAATGAGAGGCGCCAATGAAATTTACATCGCTTACACAACGTTTCGCTGTATGGTTTACATTGGTTTCGCTTTTGCCCATATTACTGATCGGCAATAGTTTACTTCATACTTTTGAAAATGAAATAAAGAAATCCGCCATTCGCAATGTTTCTGCAATTGCTGATAAAAAAGTCGAGCAGATCGATAGTTATCTCAAGGAACGCTTACTTGATGCAAGTTTGCTGCGCGATGCCAGCACAACTTATGATGCTATCGTGGAATTCTCCAGGATTTTTGAAGAATATGGTGTCAATTCGGAGCAATACCGTCAATTGGATGCCAGTTATCGTGAAAATTTCCGGCGTTTTGTTGAAGAAGCCGGCTATTACGATCTATTTCTGATTTCGCTAAAAGGTGACATTATCTATTCAGATGCACACGAAGCTGATTTTGCAACAAATTTATTTACCGGTAGCTACAGTCATTCAGGCCTTGGAATTGCCGCCCGGTATGCATTGGAAAATTCCAAAAGCGCTATTTCCGATTTTGAGCGTTACGGACCGTCAAGAGGCGCGATTGCGGCATTTGTAGCGGTTCCGATAATAATCGGCGATGAAATCAAAGGCGTTTTAGCATTACAAATCTATAGTGAACGGGTATTTGCTGTAATAGCCAATAATGTAGGGCTGATGGATAGTGGTGAAACACTGGTGGCACGCCTTGAAGACGAAAACACTGCACTGGTTATGGCACCATTGAAGTTCGATCCTGATGCTGCGCTAGAACGTAGAATTCCACTCGATCAATTGCCTTTTTCTGAAGCCATACAGCATGCTCTGAATGGCCATTCCGGGGATGGCATTACAGTTGGCCACCACCAAAAAGATGTGGTGGCCGCATGGCGTTACTTGCCGCGTATGAAATGGGGCATCGTGGTGCATGTGGACGTGGATGAAGCATTCGCTTCGGTTTATACACTGCATTTTGTCGGTTTGGCGCTTTTGGTTCTAACATTGCTGGCTGCTCTGGTGGGAGCCATATTGTTTAACCGGCGTGTGGTCAATCCTTTAAAACAATTAAATCAAAGTGCTTTGCAAATATCGGCGGGTAATCTCCACCAGCGTGTAGCAATCGCAGGGTGGGATGAGATGAGTCAATTGGCACAAACCTTCAATGTTATGGTGGAGCGATTAAATGCCAGTAATCTGCAACGTAACGAAGCAGAAGAACATCTGCGGCAACTTAATCAGCAGTTGGAACATAGAGTAGTAGAGCGTACCGCTGACTTGCAACGTGCCAATGAAGCTTTAACTATTAAAGAGGAAGAAGTGCGTTCAGTAGTTGAGCATATGGTGGATTGTGTGGTTACGACCGATGAAATCGGCACGATTCTTTCTGCCAATCCGGTTATGGAAAAATTATTCGGCTATGATCGTGATGAAATGCTGGGCCGTAATATTTCGATAATCGTGCCGGAACCGGATCGTAGCAGGCATGTGGGCTATATGGAGAATTATTGCCGTACCGGTCATGGCCAGGAGTATGTCGGCCGTCCTTATTTGTCTGGTTCGCATGGCATTGGGCTTGGCCGGGAAGTCGTTGGTGAATGCAAGGATGGTACGCATATTGAGTTATATTTGGCCGTCAGTGAATATTTTGTTGGCAAGAAGCGGCATTTTACCGGTGTAATGCGCGACATCCGCGAACATGTGCGCATCATGGAGGATTTGAAACAAGCCAGAATCGAAGCCGAGCAGGCAAGCAAAGCTAAATCCGCTTTTCTTGCAGCAATGAGTCATGAAATCCGCACGCCGATGAATGGTGTAATCGGTATGATCGATGTACTGAGGCAAACCAGTCTTAGTGGCTATCAAATGGAAATGGCCAATTTGATTCGCGATTCAGCATACGCGTTACTAGCCATTATCGAAGATATTCTCGATTTTTCCAAAATTGAAGCTGGCAAACTGGAGATAGAGAAGATTCCAATGCGTTTGGCTAGTGTCGTCGAAAATGCCTGCGGCATGTTAGCCCACGTCGCGCTGAGCAAGAATGTGGAACTGACCCTGTTTATCGATCCTGCGATTCCCGGCAACGTGCTCGGCGATCCGTTGCGCCTGCGCCAGATCATCGTCAATATCGTCAATAATGCAATTAAATTCTCCAGTAAATCTCTAAAAGGCGGCAAAGTGTCGGTACGAGTGCTATTGACTGAAACTAATCCGGATCGTGTAGTCGTCACCTTTCAGGTTACTGACAACGGTATTGGCATGAATAACGAAACACAGGAAAAACTTTTTAAATCTTTCTCGCAAGGGGATGCTTCTACAACGCGGCGATTTGGTGGAACCGGACTGGGGCTGGCTATCTCGCATCACCTTGCAGAATTGATGGATGCGGAGATCGCGGTGCAAAGCGAACCACAACAAGGTTCAACATTTTCCATCCAGATGCCATTCAAACCGCTATCTGATGCCGCGATTCCTGGCGCACAATTGGATGATCTCAGTGGATTGAATTGTCTCATAATAGGCGATAACGGCGGGTTAAGCGACGATTTGGCCGTTTATTTGAAAAGTGCCGGTGCCACGGTCGAACAAGCTCCCGATCTTGATACGCTGCATCAACTCGTTCAGAACCTTGTTCCTGGTTTATGGTTAGTGGTAATCGATGCGGGTCAGCAGGCACCGACCATTGAGGAATTGCGTGCTGTATTTGCCAATCGCTCCAATGTGTTAAAGCGCAGCGTGAAAGCAGGGCCGCATACCTTGAAATCAGATATCGAACCACATTTTGTTATTATTAAGCGTGGCCGGCGCCGCCAGGCACGAATTGAAGACATCGATATTGTCACGATTGATGGAGATGTGATGTACCGTCAATCTTTGCTGCGAGCTATGGCGCTTGCTGCAGGTAGAGTTGATACGGTTGAAGAAAAAATACCTGTTATTGAAACAAAATCGCCACCTGTTGCAATTTCACGCGAGCAAGCGCTGCAACAGGGTAAATTGATATTGGTGGCGGAAGATAACGATATCAATCAGAAAGTCATTCGACAGCAACTCACTTTGCTTGGCTATGCTGCCGACATCGCGAGTGATGGTAGCGAAGCATTAAAGCGCTGGCAGAGTGGTGATTATGCCTTACTGCTTTCTGATTTGCATATGCCGGAGATGGATGGTTTTGAATTGACAAAAGAAATTCGTACGCAAGAGGGGGTGCAAAAACATATTCCCATCGTGGCACTAACTGCCAATGCTTTGAAAGGAGAAAGAGAACATTGTCTCAACATCGGGATGGACGATTATTTGAGTAAACCTGCTCAACTTGAGGATCTGCGGCTGGTCTTGGAGAAATATCTAGCCACCGGCAAATCCGTTGCCAATACAGAATCAGCATCTCGATCTTCCGCGCCTATCGTTAAAGCTGAGCCGGCACCCGAATCGGCGCACATTCCAGTGGATATTCATGTGCTTGAAGAATTAGTGGGTGACGATCCAGAAACAATTCAAGAAATGTTGCAGGATTATCGTATCAGCGCAAAAAAAACCGCTACGGAATTACGTGACGCATATCAGGCCGGGCAATTGACGTCAGTTGGTTCGATCGCGCATAAGCTTAAATCGTCATCACGTTCAGTAGGAGCAATTGCACTCGGTGATTTGTGCGCGCAAATGGAACAAGCGGGTAAGGGAAATGATGCGCAAGCGTTAGCGGTCTTAATACCAAACTTTGAAGTTGAGATGAATAAAGTTCAAGTGTATTTGAATTCGTTCAGCAAGAAAGATAAATAAAAAACAATAAAATATCAAAACACTGCTATGTCGAGTCAGCAATCAATCCATTACGCAC
>SSFV01000120.1 GCA_008015565.1 Nitrosomonas sp.
ATTACCGATCATCATTTGCCGGGAGATACATTACCCGATGCAACCGCTATCATCAATCCGAATCAACCCGGCTGCCCGTTTCCCAGCAAAAATATTGCCGGTGTGGGTGTGATTTTTTTGCTGGGAAACGGACAGCCGGGTTGATTCGGATTGATGATAGCGGTGGCATCGGGTAGCGTATCACCCGGCAAATGATGATCGGTAATCAAAACTTCCATGCCTAAACGCTTTGCTTCGGCGGCGCCGTCCACGCTGGCGATGCCGTTATCGACAGTAATGAGAACTTCCGGTTGCTTGGTGGCATGCGCCAATTGCACGATTTCCGGAGTTAGGCCGTAACCGAATTCGAAGCGGTTTGGCACCAGATAGTCAACGATAGCGCCAAATTTACGCAATATGCGCAGCGCCACTGCACAAGCCGTTGCGCCATCGGAATCATAATCCGCGACAATGAGTATCCGCTTGCTTGCGGCAATGGCATCGGCCAAGATCGTTGCCATTTCATTGATATTTTTAAGCTGATCGAACGGAATCAAGTTTGCAAGTTCCGTCTCGAGTTGACTGGCATGTGCAATGCCACGGGCCGCATAAATTCGCGCCAATACCGGCGATAAACCGCATTCGCTCAAAGTTTGGAAAGTTTGTGAATCGTAGGTGCGGGTGGTAATTTTAGGCATGTGCCGAAGTTGAAATGCGATTGCTGGCGAGCAGCAAGCTGATAATCGAATGTTTAGGAGGTAAGCTTTTCCACCCTGAGCATATACAATCGCCGGCTGTCAGCACGCTGCACGGTGAACTTGAATTGATCCACAGTAACGGATTCACCCCGCTGAGGCAAGCGGCCAAATTTATTGAGTACCAATCCTCCGATGGTATCGTAATCCTCATCGGCAAAGCTTGCGCCAAGTTCCTCATTGAAGCCGGTGATTTCGGTAGCGGCTTTAACGCGGTAGATTCCTTCGGACTCCATGACAATGTTGGCTTCTTCGTCGTCGAAATCATACTCATCCTCGATCTCTCCAACGATTTGCTCCAGAACGTCTTCAATGGTCACCAATCCGGCGACGCCGCCATATTCATTGACGACGATGGCCATGTGATTACGATTATTGCGAAAATCCTTAAGCAGTACGTTAAGCCGTTTCGATTCCGGAATAAAGACAGCCGGGCGCAGCATGCTGCGAATATTGAATTCTTCCGGATCCGTGTAATAACGCAGCAAGTCTTTCGCCAGCAAAATGCCGATCACGTCGTCTTCAGAACCGGCGATGACCGGAAAGCGGGAATGCGCGGCTTCAATGACAAAGGGAATAAATTTCTCGGTTTTTTCGTTGATGTCGATGACATCCATTTTCGAGCGCGGCACCATGATGTCGCGTGCCTGCATTTCTGATACTTGCATGACGCCTTCGATCATGCTGAGTGCATCCGAGTCGAGTAAATTGCGCTCAAAGGCGGAATGTAACAAGGTTATTAATTGTTCGCGGTCTTCCGGTTCACGAATCAGCAATGTGCTTAACCGTTCTAACCAGCCGCTTTTAGGTGAGGGGTCGTCCATAATAATAGTAGTAGTGAAATAATTTTGATAGCTTCAGAGAAAAGCGAAAGCGAGCATGGTCTCGTTTGCTCACATGAAAAAGGATGTTGCTGCTAGCTTGTATGACCATGTTCCGCATAAGGATCGTCATAGCCAAGCCGCGCCATTATTTTTGTCTCCAGTTGTTCCATTTCAATTGCATCAGTGTCGTCGATATGGTCGTAGCCTTGCAAATGTAAAATACCGTGAACGGTTAGGTGCGCATAGTGCGCCAGTAGCGGTTTGTGCTGCTGTTGCGCTTCTTTACAGACAATCGGCACGCATAACACGATATCGCCTGTCAGTGGTTGCGAGTCATCGTAAGCAAAGGTTAGCACGTTGGTTGCATAATTTTTGTGACGAAATTGCCGGTTGAGTTCACGTCCTTCCACTTCATCCACCAGTCTGATAACAATTTCGGCATCGCGCATCAGCGCAGTTTTTACCCAGCGGCGGAATTGTGGCCGCGCCGGCATATCAGGATTTTCTATCGCATACTGCACGGCCAGTTTAAACGCTTTCTCCATCTATTAATTGCCGTCAGGATTCCAGCTTGTTTGCATCATGTTTTTCATAGGCGTTGACAATGCGTTGCACCAATGGATGCCGGACCACATCGTCAGCCAGAAAATGAGTAAAGGCAATGCCCCGGACGTTTTTTAGCACTGCTTGCGCGTCCACCAGTCCGCTTTTCTGGTGCTTAGGCAAATCGATCTGTGTGACATCGCCGGTAATGACGGCTTTTGAACCCAGGCCAATACGCGTCAGAAACATTTTCATTTGCTCAGGCGTAGTATTTTGCGCCTCGTCCAGAATGATGAATGACTGATTTAACGTGCGTCCGCGCATAAATGCCAGCGGTGCGATTTCAATTGTATTGCGTTCAAATTGCTTGCCGGTTTTATCGAATCCCATTAAATCATATAACGCGTCGTACAAAGGGCGTAAATAAGGGTCAACTTTCTGGGTCATATCTCCGGGCAGGAACCCTAAGCGTTCTCCGGCTTCAACCGCAGGGCGAACCAAAATCAACCGCGAAACCTGGTCGCGTTCCAGCGCATCCACCGCGCTGGCTACCGCAAGATAGGTTTTTCCGGTACCGGCGGGGCCAATGGCAAATGTAATGTCATATTCTTGAATCTGTTGTAGATATTGAATTTGCCTCGGAGTGCGGCCGTAGAGATTGCTGCGCCGCGTCAGCAACGATGGCGACTCCGGATGCGGCTTGACGGGTGCGTTATCGGTGCTAAATGCGGTCCGGTTGTGCGGGTTTAAGGCTTCGATCAGACCGAGTTGGATTTGCTCCAGGCTGAGATGTTGCCGCGATTGGTCATAAAATTGCCGCAGCACTTGTGCGGCCAGCTTGGTTTGATCGGCTTTGCCCGCAACGCTGAAATGTTCGCCACGCCGCGAGATGGCTACGTCGAGCGCTGTTTCAACCTGCTTCAGGTTTTCATCCAATGTTCCGCACAGATTGGCCAATCGCTGGTTATCGGCGGGGGAGAAAGAAATTTCGATGGGTTTAGATTTCAATGTCAAGCAACACTGTTACGATAGCGCGATTGTCGCAGCGGATGAAACACTTTGCAAGTAAAACGCAGAAATTCATTCGGGCAAAATTTCGCCTCGTAAAGTATGGGATCGCGCTTCGGTGATGCGCACATTGACGAAACTTCCAACCAGACCGGGGTCACTTGCGAGATTGACGACACGGTTATTATCCGTGCGACCGAAAAATTCCTCAGCATTTTTTTTGGAAACGCCTTCCAATAACACTCGCTGCACCGATCCTACCATTTGTTGGCTGATTTTTCGCGCTTGTTGATTGATTTGCGCTTGCAGGTGCTGCAATCTTTCCAATTTGACTTCCTGCGGCGTGTCATCGGGCAAATCGGCGGCTGGCGTGCCCGGGCGAGGGCTATAAATGAAACTGTACGATTCATCAAAATTCAGATCCACGATCAATTTCATGGTCGCCGCAAAATCAGCCTCGGTTTCGCCGGGGAAACCAACAATGAAATCCGAGGACAATGAAATATCCGGACGGATTGCGCGCAATTTACGAATAATCGATTTGTACTCCAGCACACTGTAACCGCGCTTCATTGCTGCCAGAATGCGATCGGACCCGGATTGTACCGGCAGATGCAGGTGATTGACTAATTTTGACAATTGACCATAAGACTGGATCAAACGTGTGGTGAATTCTTTCGGATGTGAAGTGGTGTAGCGGATGCGTTCGATCCCCGGTATTTCGTGCAGATATTCCAGCAGCAAAGCGAAATCGGCAATCTCGCCATCGTGCATGACACCCAGGTAGGCGTTGACATTTTGTCCCAGTAACGTCACTTCCTTGATTCCTTGGCCGGCCAGGAGGGCAATTTCCGTCAGTACATCGTCCAGCGGGCGCGACACTTCCTCGCCACGGGTATACGGCACTACACAAAAGCTGCAATATTTACTGCAGCCTTCCATGATCGAAACGAATGCCGTAGCACCTTCGGTCCGGGCGGGTGGCAAATGATCGAATTTTTCGATCTCGGGAAATGAAATATCGACTTGCGAGCGGCCGGTCATTCTGCGCGATTCAATCAATTGCGGCAGCCGGTGCAAAGTTTGTGGCCCGAACACGACGTCGACAAACGGCGCGCGGCTCACAATCGCCTTGCCTTCCTGGCTGGCAACGCAACCGCCAACGCCAATCAATAAATGGGGATTATTTTCTTTCAGATGCCGCACGCGTCCAAGGTCATGAAATACTTTTTCTTGCGCCTTTTCGCGTACCGAACAAGTGTTAAACAAAATAATATCGGCTAGTGCCGGATCATCGGTGGTTTCCGTACCATAAGCGGCATGCAGGACATCGGCCATTTTTTCCGAGTCGTACTCGTTCATCTGGCAGCCAAAGGTTTTAATATAAAGCTTGTTAATCACGTGGATTCAAATTTGAAGTGCAACGATTGACGGATGTTGAAGTAATTCACAATTAATACGCCGAAGAATACCTCATGCGGGGCTGTCAATTCAAGTGCCGGGACCGGTGATGCTGAAATCGTTCGGGTTAATGAATAAAATCATTGGATTATGGGAGCGGTTTTCTGATTTTGACAAGCTTGTCATGACAGACTTGGAATATTTTTGCTCGTAAACTGATGCCATGACTCAACGACAACTTTATTTGGCAGCTTACGACATCTCATGCAACCGGCGGTTGCGAATTAAACTAATATTTTGATTATAAGTAATTAAATCTCTTGTTTATCTGCTATTGAGACAAAGTGAAGTATGTGTCACCGGCGCTGTAAAATTGATCCGCCTGAGGAAGATGGCTGATGTGGATGTTTGTGAAGGCAGTGTGATTCCGATGTTGACTCAGGAGTTATTAATGAAGATCTAGATCATGCAGATATTGAATCAAGGTGATGGTTGAGTTTGTGTTGCTGTTTTATGCCGGGGTGCGGTACGATGAACGGTGCAAGATTTTATAAGTGGCGCAGCAAGTATAGTATGCGGAGGCGCCATACTAACCATGAATCAGGCAATAGCTTTTATACTAAAACTCTTTACAGTAGTCAGGATAAGCTTGATATGAATCAAGGAATAGTTATTTTGTGATGAACTTTCCCGCAATCTCCCTATGCCAAACGATGGTTTCTCCTTTTCATTTTTTA
>SSFV01000096.1 GCA_008015565.1 Nitrosomonas sp.
GGACTTATATGGTTAAATTACAGACCAATTTTGGTACGATTACACTTGAACTCGATAGCGAAAAGGCGCCGGAAACTGTGCAAAATTTTCTTAGCTATGTAACCAGTGGTTTTTATGATAATACGTTATTTCATCGTGTTATCGACGATTTTATGATTCAGGGCGGTGGATTTGAACCTGGAATGAAACAAAAAAAAACTCTCGCGCCTATTCATAACGAAGCTGCAAATGGCCTGAGGAACGAAGCTTATACCATTGCTATGGCTAGAGCTGCGGATGTTCATTCGGCTACGGCGCAATTTTTCATCAATGTAACCAACAATGGATTCCTCAATTATAAATCTTCATCTCCACAAGGTTATGGTTACTGTGTGTTCGGCAAGGTGGTAGAAGGGCAGGATGTGGTTGATAAAATAAAGAAAGTCAAAACCGGTGATTATGCCGGACATCAAAATGTTCCGCTGGAAGATGTAGTGATCGAAAAAGCCGAAGTTATCTAATCTTGCCAATACGGAATTTTATGGAAAAAAATACCGCAAGACCTAAATAAATCTATTTGGCACTATTTATGCGGTTAAAGCATTATTGAGCAACTATGGTTTCGAGTTTATTAATAAATCAGCAGTTGCTTCAAGATAATCCGCGTGCCAAATCATTTTGGAGATCTTGAACAGCTTCTAATCCGACCGCGATACGCAATAATCCATCAGAAATTCCTGCCGCATCTCGGGCTTCTTGACTGATACGCGCATGCGTCGTTGTGGCGGGATGCGTTAAAGTGCTTTTGACGTCTCCAAGATTGGCGGTAATCGAAATCAAGCGGGCAGAATCAACGACTCGCCAGGCCGCGTTTTTACCACCACGAACTTCGAAAGTAACAATTCCACCTCCGGATTTTTGCTGGCGTTTTGCCAGATCATACTGAGGATGTGAAGGCAATCCAGGATAGAAAACTCGTGTCACATTAGGCTGAGACTCCAACCATTCTGCTAATTGTAGCGCGTGCTTGGAGTGAGCATCCATACGAATTTTAAGCGTTTCAAGGCCTTTCAGAATAACCCAGGCGTTAAAAGCGCTCAGCGTCGGTCCGGCTGTTCGTAAAAATCCATATATACCTCCATCCATTAACAAATCCCGATTGCCTAACACCGCTCCTCCTAACACTCTACCTTGACCATCCAAATATTTGGTTGCGGAATGAATGACAATATCAGCACCCAATTCTAGTGGTTTTTGTAAAATCGGGGTGCAGAAGCAGTTATCAACAACTAACCATATCTTAGCTTTTTTAGAAAGTTGCGATAATTGCGTAATATCAGATAGTTCGGTTAACGGATTCGATGGTGTTTCCAAGAAAAAAAGCTTGGTATTCGCTTGTATTGCAGCTTTCCAAGATTCAATATCAGTTGCAGATACAAATGTTGTTTCGATATTGAATTTACTTAATATATTATTAAATAAATTAACTGTTGCACCGAATATACTGCGTGAAGCAACTATATGATCTCCTGCAGACAACAATCCCATGATGCATGCAAGTATTGCTGACATACCCGATGAAGTCGCTACGCATGCTTCGGCGCCTTCAAGCTTTGCAAGCCGCTCTTCAAATGCTGACACTGTAGGATTGGTAAATCTGGAATATATGTTACCAGGTTCATTCCCTATAAAACGAGCCGCCGCTTGTGCGGCGCTATCAAAAACAAAACTAGATGTCAGATACATCGCTTCCGAATGTTCATTAAACTGGCTGCGATGTATGCCTGCACGAATTGCGAGAGTTTCTGGCTGCAAATCATCTGACATATTCAATATGACCTCAATAAACGCTAAAATCCATAGCAGGTAAAAGTTATTGTTACTTCTTCAAGATAATCCAAACGATTGGCTCGATCAGAGATAATAATTCCCGTGTATGTTAATCAGAAACAACTAAACTTAAATCAAGCTGAGTAGTAGATCGCGAGCGCAATAAGGAAGCATTCGTATTGCGCTGTAATTCAATGTTTCGGAGGTATTCCAATGTAACATCACCAGTAATATAATTTCCATCAAAGCAAGAAGTTTCAAATTTTTTTACTGTGGGTGATATTTTGGAAACAGCCTCATTGAGCGCATCCAAATCTTGAAAAACAAGATAATCGGCATCAATTTCTCTACAAATTTCTTCGGTACTTCGATCTGTTGCAATTAATTCTTGCCGTGTTGGCATATCAATGCCGTAAACATTTGGATATCTGATCGGCGGTGCAGCGGAAGCAAAAAATATCTTGTTTGCACCTGCCTCGCGCGCCATTTGAACAATTTCCCGGCTTGTGGTACCTCGTACGATAGAATCATCGACCAGTAATACATTCTTGCCACGAAACTCTACACTCATGGCATTTAATTTTTGCCGCACCGATTTCCGCCGTTGTTGCTGACCTGGCATGATAAAAGTACGGCCAACGTATCGATTCTTGACAAACCCCTCACGGAAATTTACTCCCAATCGATTGGCAAGTTGTAAAGCACTGGGCCGGCTCGAATCCGGTATTGGAAAAACTACATCAATATCAAGATGATGCATCGACCGAGCAATCTTTTCAGCCAAATATTCGCCCATGTTGAGCCTAGCCTCATAAACAGAAATACCATCAATCACTGAATCAGGTCTAGCTAAATAAACGTATTCAAAAATACAAGGATTTAGCGAGTGCTTTATTGCACATTGTTTGTTATAAAAATTACCGCCTTCATCAATAAAAATTGCTTCGCCAGGAGCTACATCGCGTATCAATTTGAACCCCAGTGAGTCAAGTGAAACACTTTCTGAAGCAATGAGATATTCATCACCCAGATCATTTTCATTAACCCCAAAAACTAATGGCCTGATTCCATGAGGATCGCGAAAAGCAAGCAAACCATAACCAGCAATCATCGCCACTACCGCATAAGCCCCCCTGCAGCGCCTATGCACGCCGGATACGGCGGCAAAAATTGTTTCAGGATCCAGCTGATAATTTCGGGAAGCGGCTTGCAATTCATGGGCAAGCACATTCAGTAAGACTTCAGAGTCAGAATTAGTATTGACATGCCGCAAATCAGCTTTAAACAACTCTTCGGTCAATTGCCCTGTGTTGGTCAAATTACCATTATGACCCAACACAATACCAAAAGGAGAATTAACATAAAAAGGCTGCGCTTCAGCAGAAGAACTTGCAGAACCGGCCGTAGGATAACGAACATGACCGATACCCATATTGCCATTAAGCGCACGCATGTTTCTGGTTCGAAATACATCGCGCACTAAGCCACACCCTTTATGCATGTGAAAAGTATTGCCTTGTGCGGTCACAATACCGCTCGCATCTTGTCCGCGATGCTGCAGCATCAATAAACCATCATAAAGTAACTGATTGACTGGTGATTGTGCAACGATACCGAGAATCCCACACATAGAAATACTCCGAAATTTTCGCTTTTATCAGTTTATTAAATACTAACCTGAAATAAAAGCCATTTTACACCTTATCGTAAAGAACATTAAAAGTCATTGAAGTTGAGAGCTTTCTTTTCTTTCATAATTTATATGCTTTGATAAATCGTTAGGCAACCATGGCAGCACTTGCATCGCGACTGCTTCCATAGGCTGACTCAGTGCAGCTTGCTGCCAAAAACTCTGTTTTGGAATGGCCGTCAAGCCTGCTAACAAAACCATCAACGTTACAATAATTAATGCTCTTAAGAATCCAAATACAGAACCCAAAAGCCGATCGATAAATCCTAACCCAACACCTTTAATGAGTGCCGACAAAAGCATGGTTATTAATGCGGTCATCAACAATATTAAAAGAAACGTTAAAACGAAAGC
This sequence comes from Nitrosomonas sp., assembly GCA_008015565.1. GTDB lineage: Bacteria > Pseudomonadota > Gammaproteobacteria > Burkholderiales > Nitrosomonadaceae > Nitrosomonas. Next base: position 3,854 of record SSFV01000096.1, read on the forward strand.
AATTGAAAATCTTAAGGTCTCACCGGTTATTTCAGCCGGAAGAAACTGTTCAAAATATGAGGTATAAGCACCCGCAATAATAAATGCCACTATCCAACCCGCTATGGATAATGTCTCCCGAACAAACCCTCTCATGATGCTTAAGGAAATTGAAACAAGAAAAATTGCGGCAACAATATAATCAAAAACGGTCATTAATAAGATGGATATGGGATTAAAGATTTATAGATGTATCTTTATTAATAAAACAAAGATTATGATTATCAATAGAAAAATTTATTTAATTGTGACTACGCCATCAAAACCAGCATTTTTCAGCTTCTTAATTTCATTTTCTGCAGCAGCGCGAGTTGGAAACGATCCTATTCGTACCCGCGTTACCTCGCCACTTCCCGTTTTAAGGGTCTCAGTATAGGGTTTAAACCCATTGAATATTAAATTTTCGACCTGTTGCTTAGCCTTTCCTTGGTCGGAAAAAGCACCCAGTTGTACTACAAATTCTTTTGATATTTCTGCTGCTGCAGGTTTACTACCGGAAATACTCTTACTATCTGCCGGATTGGTGGCAGCTATGGCGGCAATATTTCTTGTTTCGGCAGCAGGCTTACTTTCATTTTTCGGTTTGATGCCAGGGATTGGAATACGCTTCTGTTCACTAAACTCTTCCATCGCTTCCAAATCATCAAGGGGTTTATTTTTGGATTCTTCTTGCCAACCGGAGAATGGATGTTCATTATCGGCTGCACCCTGCTCAGAAAATTCTTGTTTGGGTGGAATCATTGCAATTTCTGCTTGACTATTTTTACCTGGTGCAGGCAAGTTAATTGCAATTTCATGCTGTTCATTATCCGGTTTGGGCTCATCAAAAATAATTGGCAAAACAATTACAGAGAAAACGACTAACACAATCGCTCCTACTAGCCGCCTTCTAGCACGTTTTCTTAATAATAGCTCTTCTTCACTGACATTTTTACTCATTTGAAGTATCCGATCATTTTTTGCTCATATTGAGTCTATATACCGCAACACGTCACTCACTGTATAAAAAGATCCAAACACGCAAATTCTATCATTTTTACTAGCCTGTTCACAGGCAAAAACAAAAGCCGCTACAGAATCTGAGAATTTATGAATGTGCTGTTCATTGTTTGCAATACCCGCTTTTTGAATTTCGCTGATGACATGATCTGCCGTTGCAGCGCGCGATGAGTGTACTGCCGATACCAACCAGCAATCAATGTCATCTTTCAATTCCTGTATGACGCCAGCGATGTCTTTATCTTGCAGCATGGCAAAAACTGCAAAAGTACGTCCGTCTGGTTTCGTTTTCGCCAAATTCCTGGATAAAACAGCAGCGGCACTAGGATTATGCGCCACGTCCAAGATTATCATCGGTTGCGTTGAAATTACATGGAATCTACCTGGCAATGCAACTTCAACTAGACCTTGGCGCACCTCATTCATGCCTACAGGCACGAAGTCACTAAGCGTATCTAAAGCCGCCAGACAAGCGCTTGCATTATGAAGCTGCTTATCGCCCCGAAGTGCTGGATAAGGTAGAGAAAACTTCCAGCCTTTGGGCCCCCAGAAATCCCATTGCGCATTCTTTTGCAAGAATCCAAATTCTTTTGTCAGTTGATAAAAATCTGTCCCCATATTTGCTACCTGATGCCTAACAGATTCAGGCAGGTCAATTTCTGCACAGATAGCCGGCTTGTCTTTTCTAAAAATTGCAACTTTCTCAGAGCCTATTTTTTCGCGCGTATCGCCGAGATATTCAACATGATCAAGATCAATACTGGTAACAATTGCACATTCGGCATCGAAAACATTCACAGCATCGAGACGTCCGCCTAGACCAATTTCAAGAATCGCAACATCAATACTTTCTTGGACGAATAGTTGCACAGCAGCCAAGGTACCGAATTCAAAAAAAGTCAAAGAAGTCTGACAATACTTTCTTGCCGCATCAATTTTTTCAAAGGCATGACAAAGCCTATCATCATCGATTTCTTTCTTGGCAATGCGAATTCGCTCGTTATAGCGCAATAAATGCGGGGATGTATAACACCCCACTTTATAGCCTGCCCTATGCAGAATGGCTTCAAGCATAGCGCAAACCGAACCCTTGCCATTAGTACCACCTACCATAATGATTGGAAAATCGGGTACTAATCCAAGCGCCAATCTTACCTCGTTGACACGTTCTAAACCCATCTCTATGGTTTTGGGGTGAATCGACTCGAGATAGGCCAGCCAACTATTGAGTGTGCTCAGCTTTGTATTTGAAGCTTCCATTTATTATGACTTGATAATGCATTGATAAATGGCAGTTACTTATAATACGAGTCCTGCAACTATAAAATTGGGACAGGCAAACGCATTAACTGCGTACAAAGATTAACGATTTTATCGCGCATTTGTCTGCGATCTACAATCATATCAATTGCACCGTGATGCAACAGGAATTCTGCTCGTTGGAAGCCTTCAGGCAGTGTCTGCCGTACCGTCTGTTCGATCACACGAGGGCCGGCAAAACCGATCAGCGCACCGGGTTCGGCAATAACAATATCACCAATAAAGGCAAAACTTGCGGAGACGCCACCCATAGTAGGATCAGTCAGCACCGATATAAACGGTAATTTATTATGACTTAAACGCGTCAAAGCGGCCGTTGTTTTAGCCATTTGCATTAATGAAAACAAGCCCTCTTGCATACGAGCTCCGCCGCTGGCGCTAAAACAAATAAACGGTAAATGCTGATCAATGCAGATTTTGACGCCGCGAACAAAACGCTCGCCTACTGCCGATCCCATAGAACCACCCATAAAGCCAAATTCAAATACCGCCACGACAACGGGAATAGTCTTAATGGTTCCTTGCATGACCACCAAAGAATCATTTTCATCAGTGCTTTCTTTTGCTTGCGCTAAACGATCGGTATATCGCTTGCTATCTTTAAATTTCAACACATCAGTTGCAACGACTTCGGCACCAATCTCATACCGGCCTTCCGGATCAAGCAGTTGATCAAGGCGATTTCTTGCAGAAATACGGTTATGGTAATCGCATTTAGGGCAGACATTCAGATTCTTAGCCAAATCTGTGTAATATAAAACAGCCTCACAAGTACTACACTTACTCCACAAACCTTCCGGTACTATTTTTTTCTCACCGGCTTCTTTTCTTTTTATTTTTGGTGGAATGATGTTTTGAAACCAACTCATGCGTATTGTTTCCTAGGTTTTAGGTTGAATATTACTGACATTTCCATCGATGGCATTGCGTAATCCAATCAATAAACTTGCGACATTGTTCAGCAAATCATTGTCCGGAGACCGTTCAATTTCTTCAATGATTCTGCTTCCCACAACCACTGCATCCGCCAAGCTTGCCACTGCTCTGGCTGTATCCCCATCACGAATACCGAATCCAACACCAATAGGTAGCGAAATATGATCACGCAGCTGTTTCAACATCTCACTGACATTATCCAAATCAAGATGAGATGCTCCCGTTACACCTTTCAAAGAGACATAATATACATAGCCTTTAGCTATCTTTGCTACTTGTTCGATACGATTAGCGGGCGTTGTCGGTGACAATAAAAAAATTGCATCTATTTTATACTCATCAAGGCACTGTACCCATTTTTCACATTCTTCAGGCGGATAGTCGACAATCAGAATACCATCTACGCCGCAATCTCTCGCCTGGCTAGCAAATGACTCATAACCCATCGCTTCGATCGGATTGGCGTAACCCATTAGCACAATCGGTGTTTTTTTATCAACGGTGCGAAACTCGGCCACCATTGCCAATACATCTTTTACACTCACGTGATGTTTTAAAGCACGCTCGGATGATCTTTGTATCGTTGGTCCGTCTGCCATCGGATCGGAAAAAGGTATGCCGAGTTCTATGATATCTGCACCAGAGCGAACCAATTGATGCATCAATTGCACAGTAATCTGCGGAGTAGGATCACCCGCTGTTATAAATGGAATGAGAGCTTTACGATTTTGAGCTTTCAACGAAATGAATGTGTTTGCAATGCGATGCGCATTTTGAGTGCTGCTTTGCCCGCTAAAAAAATTTTTAATACTATCAAAGTTAAATTCCATCAACCTGCTCTCAATTTTTTTTAAAAAACTATCACTGCATGGATAATATTTGTTACAGATTTAAACCGGACATTTGCGCAACAGTTGCCATATCTTTATCACCCCTACCGGATAAATTAACCAGCAGCAATTTATCTTTTGCCAATGTTGGCGCAAGTTTGGCTGCGTACGCCAATGCGTGGCTTGACTCCAATGCTGGCAAAATGCCCTCGTATCGACAGAGTGCATGAAATGCATTCAACGCTTCATCGTCTGTGATCGCCACGTATTCAGCACGCCCGCAATCCTTTAACCATGAGTGTTCCGGCCCTACCCCCGGATAATCCAGGCCGGCAGAAATGGAATGCGTTTCAACAATCTGACCGTACTCATCTTGAATCAAATAAGTGCGATTTCCGTGTAGCACCCCAGGTTTGCCCGTTAATAACGTTGCTGCATGCAGATTGGTATCAATCCCTTTTCCTGCAGCCTCCACACCAATCAGTCTAACGTTCGTATCATCAATATAGGGATAAAATAACCCGATGGCATTAGACCCCCCTCCTACACAAGCGATCAGCACATCAGGTTGCTGATTAAAATCCGCTTGCATTTGAGCCCTGGCTTCTTTTCCGATAATCGCTTGAAAATCTCTAACCATCATGGGATAGGGATGTGGACCCGCTACTGTACCGATGATATAAAACGTATTCTCAACATTGGTGACCCAGTCTCGCATTGCTTCATTTAGCGCATCTTTCAATGTTTTGGATCCAGATTCTACAGGCACAACCGTTGCGCCCAATAGCTTCATCCGATAAACGTTGGTAGCTTGACGTTTGACATCCTCAGACCCCATATAAACAACACATTCCATGCCATAACGTGCTGCCACCGTTGCGCTGGCTACGCCATGTTGACCCGCACCAGTTTCTGCAATAACGCGTTTTTTGCCCATGCGCTTGGCCAGCAGCGCTTGACCAACCGTATTGTTTATTTTATGCGCGCCGGTGTGATTTAAGTCTTCGCGTTTTAGAAGTATTTGTGCGCCACCCAAATATTCCGACCATCGCTTGGCATGATAAATTGGACTTGGGCGACCCACATAGTGCTTTAATTCATAAGCAAACTCGGTTTGAAAATCTTGATCGCCGCGATAAAATTCATATTGCTTACGTAAATCTTCCAAAGCTGAGATCAATGTTTCCGCAACAAATATACCGCCATATGGTCCAAAATGACCGTCTTTGCTGGGAAGATCATAAGCATTCACGATTGTTTAACTCCTTGCATGAAAGCAAAAATTTTTTTTTCATCTTTAATTCCTTTGGAAATTTCCACTCCGCTTGAAACATCGACCCCGCAGGGCCTAATTTGCTTAATTGCCAGCGCAACATTATTAGGATTCAAGCCACCCGACAGGATCAGCGGTATTGGTAAATGTTGTGGAATCAAACGCCAATCGAAAACATGCCCTGTACCACCCGGCATATTCTCAGCATATGTATCAAGCAATAATCCTTTAGCCGCGCTATAGCGTTCCGCATATTGTAACAAATCCGTATCTTGTTTGACTCTAATCGCTTTAATATAAGGTAGCGAAAATTGACCGCAAAATTCCGGCGTTTCATCGCCATGAAATTGGAGCAAATTCAATTTAACGGTCTGGGTGGTTTTTTCAACCCAACTGATATCCGGATCGACATAGACACCGACGGTACAAACAAAAGGAGGTATTTTTGCAGCAATTCGATAAGCGGAATCTGGGTCGATAAAGCGAGCGCTTTGTGGCCAAAAAACAAAGCCAATTGCGTCGACTCCCGATTGTACCGCTGTCATCGCATCTTGATAACGGGTGATACCACATACTTTTACGCGTACTGACATAATTTCAAATTACCATAAAAACAGCTACTTAGATAAGAGATATAACAAATCATGCCTTAGAGTCATGCCATCGATTGCTTATCAAAGTGATCCATCGAGATGCTGGAAATATTTTTTTGATGGCTTTGATCATTTAAAAACAAAGTTGAGATACCACTTACTTCATAAGATTCAGGAATACGCCACCTAGAATCGTATTTCACATTGGTCAAATACAAACCAGTCGCGGAAAAAGTCGGCGCAGCATAACTGCGATTGCAATTTATCAATAACTCGTACATCCATTCCGGGGGATACTTGCCTTTACCAATATAAATTAGACAACCGATAATGTTTCTCACCATATGATGCAAAAAACCGTTAGCACTTAACTCAAATACAATGAGACTATTCCGGCGGGAAATATGAAAATGAGTAACCGTTCGTACCGGTGATCTTGCTTGGCATTCCGCAGCCCTGAATGCTGAAAAATCGTGTTCCCCGATTAGAATTTCACCGGCTAATTGCATTTTTTCTAGCGCAAGCGGCAAATGGTGCCATCCTACTTTATTATGATGGATACCAGGCCTCGTTGATTTATTTAATAATAAATACTGATAACATCGCTCCAATGCACTGTATCTTGCATGAAATTCCTCTGAAACTTCATCCGCCCACAAGATGGCAATATCATTTGGCAGCAAGGCATTGACACCTCGTACCCATGCATTGACAGGGCGCCGTGCAGAGGTATCAAAGTGCACCACTTGGTACAATGCATGAACCCCAGTATCTGTCCGTCCAGCGGTAACTATCCGAATTTCTTCTTTTGCTATTGCAGATAGCGCTGCCTCAAGGGCATCTTGAATGGAACAGCCTTGAGGTTGGCTTTGCCAGCCGCAGTAGCGGCTGCCATCATACTCTAAGATAAGCGCTATACGCACGAATAACTATTGTTTCGGGCAATTTTTAAACTCAATTTTGATGTCAAAGACAGAAACATTATAGATTTTTCAGTAGCTTGCGAGCCACCCGCTTTTGCTTTGCATCGCCATCGCGAATAACCTCCTCAAGCATTTCTTTGGCGCCTTCTTTGTCATCCATTTCCTGATAAGCTTTGGCTAAATCTAATTTAGTTTCAACTTCCTGCCATTGCTCACTTTTCTCCTCTAATTCGGATGTATCGTCATTTTTTTGTGCTAAATCTGAGTCTTCGATATTCAAATCGATGTCTGCCAGCCCAAGCTCCGGCACAAACGATTTTTTTGTGCTTTCAGGGGATTCCTGTTCAAAATCAATCGAAGTATCTTCCTCTAATTTAGCAACATTTGAATCATTATCAGCCGGTTTAGAATCAAAATCTATTACGGGTAATTCAACCTCATTTGCTGGCTCATCATCTGTTAAATCGATATCCGAAGGAGCGGAAGATTCATAATCAAGCGCATTATCTTCTGCAGCCATTTCATTACGCGAAATTCCCGCATCGGCAGAAGAAAGTTTTGAGTCATCAAGATCCATTTTGATTTCGAAATCTGAATGGCTGCTGCTTTCATGCAAATCTACCTGATTATCTGACAACTCTATTTTCTCTTCGTCATTCAAATCTATGTCTAGCGATTCATCTGCTGCAACGGCTTGCTCTCTCTCAAGATTAGTATCAGTTAAATCAAAATCAATTTCATTTTTAGCAATCTCTGCAGTATCAGCTTCATTAAATTCAACGGATTGATCACTCGTTTCGGAGAAACCTAGAATTATCGCAGGATTACTTTCCCGAGAATGTTCAACCGGTGCTTCGTGTACCTGCCTTGAATCGGAAACGTGTTCACGGTTTGATGTAAATCTGTCAGCTTGTTCTTCAGCTTCTTCATAAGCTGCTGAATCTTTGTCAAACTCATCATCATAATCTTTAGTCTCAGAATATGAATTGATATTTCCATACGCTGGCTCATCTTTGCTGTGCTCCGTAAATGCGTAGTTGTCATCCGCAGAAGTCGAATGTGCAGCAGCAGCAACCGTGGCCAGCCGAGACTGCATTTCAGATGAAAAATCCGCACTTCTTTCATCCAATGCGTCTTCTTCTGCCGCTTGACTGCGGCGCCGCTTAAGAATCAATAAAATGACCAGCAATCCTACAATCAATGCCGCACCAATATATTCGATGTAGTCAAATACAAAATCAAACAACGACTTTTCTTCGGCTTCCTGCGGCGGCACAGGCGTTGCGGCAGTTACAGGTTGAACGGGAATTGAGGGTTCCACCGCCTGTTGCTCTTGTGTTGAAATTTCCTCGCTTGACTCTATTTCGGACTCTTGATTGATTGTATCAATCGGAAGAATTTGGGGATTGGGTTCATTGTTAGGGAAATTACCTTCAGCTTTGACTTGCGCCTGGGCTAGAACAGAATCTTTTAACTCAAGCAACCGCTTCAAATTTTCGATGCTTTTCTCGAGTATGGCAACACGTTCATTTGCTTCCTTCAAAGCAAGATTCCGGGCGATTGCATCTTCTTCCATTGATCGCAGCCGATCCAATAAGGCAGACTCAGATTCGTTACCTGACTTATCTGATAACTGCGCACTCGACAATCGCAATACTTCTTTTGCAGGTTCACCGGCGGCAGCAGATTTCTTATCTAAGCGAGCGGTTATTTTTCCTTGATCAGATTGACTAATACTTGCAGACGGCGATTCGCTTCGAATTGCCGCCATTTTACTTTGATAATTATGCCAATCTCGCACCTGTACTCTGATTTCATTTCTAGCAGTAGTAGCATCAATTGCTGCAACTTCATTTTTCTCAGGTATTTTTAAAACTGCACCAACTCTGAGTAAATTCATGTTATTCGCAATAAAAGCATCACGGTTGGCACGATACAACGCAACCAGCATTTGATTGAGATCGACGCCCGCAGGTAATATCTGGCGAGCAATCGAAGATAATGTGTCCCCGCGTATCACAGGGCCATAAGTCTCAGTAGACTGGCTTGAACGGTTTGCTTGCCTGGTTGACTTTTTATCTTGCCGATTTTGACTACGAGATGAATTTTCGCCAGAATTGCCGCTAGCAACTGCAACTGGGGCGATCGGGTTGACGCTGGGTGCAGCGATATCTTGCGTATTGCCTTCGGCGGGATCAAGTAAAATGGCATACTCACGTAATATACGCCCTGAAGCCCAATTCAATTCCATTAATAGATTCAAAAAAGGATCATTAATAGCCTGGGGTGAAGTAAGTTTGACATATGGATCGCCATTTGATCTCGATTCGATTGAAACCTTGATAGTCGAGAAATGAGGCTCATAATTAATGCCGGCTTGAGTAAACGCTTCTCGAGTTGCAATTGTTGCTTTTAAGGACGGAATTTCTTCGCGATTGTTTGCAACAACATCAATTTCCGCACTAAGCGGTTGACCCAATGCAGAATTAATTATCAATTTACCGAGCCCTGCTGCATGAGTTAAGGTATACGGTAACATTAGGATGATTACAAACAAGCTTACTCTTAAAGCAGTTTTATACACTGGGATACCCTCTTTAGTTTTATGAAAATAAATACCGGCAGGCTAGCATGTAACGTAATCACAGAAATGAGATTATGCCTTGAATTGTAAGTTAAATATTTTTCTGAATTCTTTCTTCACCCAATAAAAATTAATTAATTTGAAATTAAATTTAATGTTCAACCAGTATACGCAACATCCTACGCAATGGTTCCGCAGCGCCCCATAACAATTGATCACCAACTGTAAATACAGACAGATACTCCCCGCCCATTGCCAATTTACGTAAACGGCCTACCGGAATAGACAAAGACCCGGTTACGGCAGCCGGTGTTAATTTAGATGTTGTCACAGCTCGTTCATTCGGAACCACCTCAACCCAATCGTTTGAGTTAGCAATAATCTCTTCTATTTCATTCAAAGGTATATCTTGCTTCAGCTTAATCGTTAATGCCTGGCTATGGCATCGCATTGCGCCAATACGTACACAAATTCCGTCAACAGGTATCTGGCGATCGGATCTGCCTAATATTTTGTTCGTTTCAGCTTGACCTTTCCACTCTTCACGACTTTGACCATGCGCAACTTCTTTATCAATCCACGGAATCAAACTACCTGCTAATGGCACGCCAAAATTCTCAGTCGGGAAATTTTTATCACGTAAAGTGCCTGCAACTTCACGGTCAATATCGAGGATATTCGAATCAGGATTATTCAATAAGTCTTTGGCAACACGATGCGCTTCACCCATTTGTTGTAGCAATTCACGCATATTTTTTGCGCCGGCCCCCGAGGCAGCTTGATAAGTCATCGCACTCATCCAATCCACCATACCCTTCTCAAATAGTCCGCCAACTGCCATTAACATTAAACTTACCGTGCAATTGCCACCAATATAATTTTTTACGCCATCATGCAATGCTTGCTCGATGACGGGCTTATTCACTGGATCAAGAATGATTACTGCATCTTTTTCCATCCGTAATGCCGATGCAGCATCTATCCAATACCCTTGCCAACCGGATTCACGCAACTGTTTGAAGACCTGATTAGTATAATCACCCCCTTGACAGGAAATAACAATATCCATTGATCGGAGTTGATCGATGTCATATGCATCTTTCAGCGGAGGAATATCTTTGCCAATCTCGGGCCCAGTACCCCCTTGCTGAGATGTTGTGAAAAAAACGGGATCAATTAAGGAAAAGTCTTTTTCTTCCCGCATTCTCTGCATCAATACGGAACCGACCATACCTCGCCATCCTACAAAACCAACTTGTTTCATTGTTTATCTCTTATCCAAAAATCGACTACCCGTTAATCTGAAAAACACTTGCGTAAATATTAACTTACTTTACAAGTCCATAACAAATGATTTACGCAACAATTCCACCCTATCTTTCAATCTATGTTTGTATAGCTATCGCATACACGCCAATACTGCATCCCCCATGGCTTTTGTACCGATTGCGATTGCTTGCATACCCGTTTCGGCAATATCTTGAGTGCGATAGCCTTGTGCCAAGACTTTTTTAATGGCATTTTCAATCCGTTGCGCTGCTTGTTCCTGGTTAAACGTATAGCGCAGCATCATGGCAACAGAAAGTATGGTCGCAAGCGGATTGGCCAAGTTCTTGCCAGCAATATCGGGCGCCGATCCATGAATGGGTTCATATAACCCTTTATTATTAATATCCAGAGAAGCCGATGGCAGCATGCCGATGGATCCGGTTAACATCGAAGCTTCATCGGACAAAATATCGCCAAACATATTTCCAGTCACAATGACATCAAATTGTTTGGGATTACGAACCAGCTGCATAGCGGCATTATCTACCAGCATATGTGAAAGCGTCACCTGAGGAAATTCGTTTGCAACTTCAGTAACGACATCGCGCCATAATTGCGTGCATTCCAGCACATTCATTTTATCGATGGAACACAATTTTCCTTGCCGTTTACCCGCCGCCTGAAAAGCCACTTGCGCAATACGCCGTATTTCCGCTTCGCTGTATATCATTGTGTTAAATCCAACACGCTGCCCGTCACGAATTTCAATTCCGCGCGGTTTTCCGAAATAAATATCGCCGGTCAATTCGCGCACAATCAAGATATCGAGACCGGCTACCACGTCATATTTTAAACTGGAAGCCTCCGCTAATTCCGGGTAAAGAATAGCCGGACGCAAATTAGCAAACAAATTAAGCTCCTTCCGGATAGCGAGCAAACCGCTTTCCGGACGTTTCTGGCGGGGCAGGCTATCATATTGCGGACCACCCACAGCACCTAGCAAAATGGCATCAGCCTGACTTGCGAGCCGATGCGTCGCTTCGGGATAAGGCTCACCATTCGCATCAACTGCGCACCCTCCAATCAGTCCGTATTCCCATTCGATTTTCAAGCCGTCGGTTCTTAAGACTTCCATTACACGGACGGCTTGCGCAATAATTTCCGGCCCGATGCCATCCCCTGGCAAAACAGCAATTTTCATCATAATTTCACTTTATTCGAAACGCTCATGCAAATAACCACGGTTGCTCATTGCGCCGTTTTTGTTCAAATTGCTTGATTTTTTCGGCGTGCTGCAGAGTCAATCCAATCTCATCCAAACCATTTAGCAAGCAGTGCTTACGAAAAGCATCTACGGCAAAATCAAATACCTCATTTTTTGGCGTAGCCACAACTTGATTTTGCAAATCTACTGTAAGCTGATAGCCATCGATCGTTTTAACCGCATCAAACAAATAATCTACTGAGCCGGTATCGAGAATAATAGGCAGTAAACCAATTTTGAAACAATTATTAAAAAATATATCCGCAAAGCTCGGAGCAATAATTACCCGGAAACCATAGTCCTGCAACGACCAGGGAGCGTGCTCACGGCTCGACCCACAACCAAAATTAGCGCGTGCCAGAAGTATTTCAGAGCCTTGATAACGCGATTGATTCAACACAAACTCTGGATTCAGTTTGCGCTTTGATGGATCCATGCCAGGCTCACCATGATCCAAATAACGCCACTCATCGAATAAATTCTGCCCAAAGCCCGAACGTTTAATGGATTTGAGAAACTGTTTCGGAATAATAGCGTCGGTATCGACGTTGGCGCGGTCTAATGGCGCTACCAAGCCTGTAAAAGTATGAAATTTATTCATATAAAATTGTAATGTTACTTTAAAGATAATCTCGTTACAGTATTATCGTTATTGGCGCATCTCACGCACATCGACAAAATGCCCGGCAATTGCAGCTGCCGCTGCCATCGCCGGGCTGACTAGATGTGTCCTGCCTCCCGGACCTTGCCTGCCTTCAAAATTCCGGTTTGAAGTCGACGCACAACGCTCGCCTGCAGTTAGACGGTCATCGTTCATCGCAAGACACATGGAGCAGCCGGGTTCACGCCACTCAAATCCGGCCGCGAGAAAAACTTGATCCAATCCTTCTTGCTCGGCTTGTTTCTTAACCAAGCCGGAACCTGGGACAACCAATGCCTGCTTGATATTGGCAGCAATATGCTTGCCATTCACAATTTGTGCCGCTGCACGTAAATCTTCAATACGCGAATTCGTGCAAGAGCCAATGAATATTTTATCAAGCATGATTTGTTGAATCGGCGTATTGGGACGCAACCCCATGTAATTTAGCGCCTGTTCCATATCGTGGCGCTTTACTTCATCGGCAATACTTGAAGGATCGGGCACCGAACCATCGATTGTAGTAACCATTTCCGGGGATGTCCCCCAAGTCACTTGGGGTTTGATTTGTGCAGCGTCAAGCGTGACAGTCCTGTCAAAAACAGCATCGGCATCACTATGCAATGTACGCCAATAAGCAACAGCCTTGTCCCATAATTCACCTTGCGGTGCAAAAGGCCGCCCCTTGATGTAATTAATCGTAATATCGTCAACTGCTACCATGCCTGCACGTGCACCGGCTTCTATCGCCATGTTGCACAATGTCATACGCCCTTCCATCGATAACGCCCGAATAGCGCTTCCCGTAAATTCAATGGCATACCCCGTCCCGCCTGCAGTGCCAATCTCTCCGATTATTGCCAAAGCGATATCTTTTGCAGTAATTCCCCAGCCCAATTCGCCTTCTACGCAAATTTGCATGGTTTTAGATTTCTTCATCAACAGACACTGCGTTGCGAGAACGTGTTCAACCTCGGAAGTACCAATGCCAAATGCCAAACAACCAAATGCACCATGCGTGCTGGTATGCGAATCGCCACAGACAACCGTCATTCCGGGTAGTGTCGCGCCTTGTTCTGGGCCGATGACATGCACGATACCTTGGCGCACATCATTCATCTTAAATTCAGTAATACCCAGCTCATCGCAATTTTGATCAAGTGTATCGACCTGCAAACGCGAAACGGGATCATGAATGCCGTGACTGCGATCCGTTGTCGGTACATTATGATCCGCAACTGCAAGAATTGAGTTGAGCCGCCACGGCTTTCGTCCGGCCAGCCTTAAACTTTCGAATGCTTGCGGACTCGTCACTTCGTGCACTAAATGGCGGTCAATGTAAATTAAAGTCATGCTGTCAGAATCGCCGGACTCAGTATGAACCACATGCTGATTCCACAGCCTATCGTATAACGTTTGCATCGCGCAGATTCAATTTTAAAAATGCCAAATTATCCCATAAAGTTTGCTGAACCAACAAACGAGTATATTCGACTGCTTATTTTTTGAACGATTTCATTTTAAAAGCGATAAGAATCAAACCTAGCAATGCCACTGCGGCACTGATAAAAAATGTGATATCCGCGCCTAGCCAATCCCATGTATACCCGCTAAATACCGCACCCCAGGCTCCACCCAATCCATAAGCAACACTGGTATAGATCGCTTGACCGCGTGTCTGATGCCGGCCTTGAAAAAAATGATGGACCGCCATCATTGCTGCCACGTGATGCGCGCCATAAGTCGCTGCGTGCAGCACTTGCGCAATTATTAGCATGATCGGCGACGCAACATATTGTCCGATTATCAAGAATCGGGCGATAGCGCATGCAAAACTAAAAATCAGAATTTTTTTTACACTAAAATGCCGCATTAACCACGGCATAACGAAGAAAATACCAATTTCGCAAATTACCCCTATCGCCCACAACCAGCCGACAAATCCTTTGTCGTAACCGTTATCGACCAGATAAATTGAAAAAAATGTATAGTAAGCACCATGTGCAAATAGCATAAGCAGGCTGGAAATTAGAAAAGCTACAACTTCCGGTCTACGGTAAATTTGCCTTATCGAGTATAACCCACTGGTATAACTGATAATTTCCTTATCAGGAACCTGATAAGAAAAAAACACGATACCTAATTTAAGTCCCAATAACATCCAAAGCAGCCAATAAATCTCGATATTCTCCAACAAATAACCAGTACCAATCACTGCTACCACAAACCCAACCGACCCCCAGGAACGGATCCGGCCATATCGATCTGTGTAATCTCCTAAATGAGAGAGCGTAATGGCTTCCATCAACGGCAGCGATGCACTCCAAAAGAAGCTCATTAACAGCATGATGCAAAAAATCCACGTAAATGATTCACCCCAAAAAAAACCGCAATAACTCACACAACCACATACCGCAGCTATTTGTACAACCCGAATACGCTTACCCGTATGATCAGCCAACCAACCCCACACGGCAGGAGAAAAAATACGTGCAACGAGTAACAATGACATCAAAACACCTATCTGCAACGCATTAAAAGATAGCGATTGCAAATATAAGCTCCAGTAGGGAGCGAAAGCGCCAATAAAAGCAAAATAGAAAAAATAAAAACCGGATAAACGCCAATAAGGAAGTAAGGGCATATAACAGGAAATGGATGCGGAAAAAGGAAGGATTACGGAATCGAAATAGCCACAATAACAAGCAATGTAGTTACTGTAATCCTTTATCTATTTGCTGAAAATCATAAACAATTTTATAACAAAGTTAAAAGCAGGTTCAGGATGTTTATTTTAGTTCATTCGGCATTACCAATTAACCATGCATTTTTCTCAGAGCGGCAATTGTTTTCCAACGATATTTTCTATTTCATCAAATTGACCAATAAAATATTCACCAAAAACATGATGCATCCAAGTATCAACCAATTCTTCCCTGCTTTCTTTGCTTCAGGGTTATCTCTTCGATAATAAGTGTAACCCATCGCTATCCCGACAATAGGAAAAAGAATAGTCCCCACAACGATTGCAATATTAAGTCCGGGTGAAACCGGTGGTTTCTCGTCCGCCGATTCAGAAGTTGATTTATTTTCATTTCCTGATATAGCTTCAGCCGGAGGAATATCATGGGGAATATTTTGCTCAGCGCTGTCTGCCTGCACAGAAGTTTGTTGAGGCAAGCTCTCGTGGCAATTGATACAAAGTTCGGCTTGATCGGTATTTTCTGTTCCGCATTTTGGACAAATCATATTAACCTTTTGTAAAAATAATAATGCAACAAAAATAATAGACTCGCATGAATGGTAACTATTCACAACCCTCAAATTTCATTGATACTAACATCTCTGCTATACGAATAAAAC
>SSFV01000037.1 GCA_008015565.1 Nitrosomonas sp.
GCCGGGAATGCCATAAAGACCCGAATCCTCCTGGGGCGGATGCGCAGGAAGCGCATAAGAAGTTAAAGACGGAAGGGGCGACGTGTATAGATTGCCATCAGAACTTAGTACATGAAGCGGTACCGAAGACTGATTTGAATGCGAGTTTGGCGACCGGTAAGATGGTATTGATGAAAGAAGAAGAAGAAGGTGATGAGGAAGAAGAAGATGACGAGGATGAAGAAAGTGAAAGTGGTGAGAGTGAAGCAGTAGAGAGTGAAGATAGTGAAGAAGAGGATGAAGACGAAGAGTAAGTGAATAATCCTTTGTGTTTCTCTAGGTGAAAAGAAGTAATAAATAAAAAAGGAAAATGGATTCTGGAGATATCATTATCTTTGGAATCCAACAAGTAAAAAGAGCATCGTGAAAAAGAGAAAATTCGTCTAGGTGATTTTCCTTATAACTGAACAATTATTTGTAAGCTTTTGATATCAAAATAGACTTGCATCATTTGTCTTAATGACTGAGTAAATCAAATTAACCCGCTGTGAAGGCGGGTTTCTTTTATGTTCAAGATTTTTTATACATATGTTTGATCATTTTCCAAAACCTAATAATGATTACCCCCATAGAAATCGAGAGTACTTTATTGCCGGTTTTACATTTTTTTGTGTCGCAGTAAGCTTAGTAATTGATGGAAGCGCGAGTATTCAAGTTCAAAATCTGCTAGGGGTCATTGCTTGGATATTTTTAATGGGGCTATTAATCGGTGAAAATAGAGAAATAAGAATGCAAGTTATTATTGCAGTAGCATTTGCTACTGCTGGGGAGCATTTTGCTTCCATTTATATGGAGGGATATACCTACCGGTTTGGGAATGTACCGCATTACGTGCCCCCCGGACATGGAATGGTTTATCTGACAGCCGTTAAGCTGGCACGCTCAAGATTTTTTTTAATGAATGCAAAGAAACTAGCGATTTTTGTTATTACAATAGGTAGTATATGGTCGTTATGGGGTATTAGCGGAATTCCCGAACAAGGAGATCAGGTAGGCGCATTCTTATTTTGCATTTTTGTTATTTGTATATTTAAAGGACGATCCCCAATGGTTTATCTTGGTGCTTTCTTTATCTGTACGTGGCTGGAAATTATTGGAACGGCTGCTGGAACTTGGAAATGGGCATCAATAGAGCCAATTTTTAATTGGACACAAGGAAATCCACCCAGTGGGGTAGCAGCTTGGTATTGTTTAGTTGATGCAGTAGCTATTGGTTTTGCTCCTAAATTTCTAAACGGTTTGCAAAAAATGAGCAATTGGTATAAAACAATTTCACATTAAAAATATTTATTATGAATTGCGCAATAATTTATAGGGAAGTGTTTTTTTGTTAATTATCAAACAAAAGGAATATTTGTGACTGTTGTTCGTTTGCCAGATGGTTCAATGCGCGTTTTTGAGCAACCTGTAAGTGTGATAGATGTGGCTTTAGCTATTGGACCAGGCCTAGCTCGCGCAGCAATAGCGGGAAAAGTAAATGGAAAGTTAGTAGATGTATCCAGTCAACTTGCTGAAGATTGTGACTTGGCTATTATCACTGAGAAAGATGCCGAAGGGCTTGATATCATTCGACATTCCTGCGCCCACTTGCTTGCACATGCAGTAAAAGAATTATTTCCAGAAGCGCAAGTTACAATTGGGCCCGTAATAGAAGATGGATTTTACTATGACTTTTCTTACAAACGTACATTTACTCCAGAGGACTTAATTGCTATCGAGAAACGTATGCTGGAAATTAGCAAGCGAGATTTAAAAATAGAACGAAAAGTATTGGAACGTTCTGAAGCAATAAACTTTTTTAAACAGCAAGGCGAATACTATAAGGCACAGATTATAGAATCTATACCCGGAGATGAAGATTTATCGCTTTATTATCAAGGTAATTTTACCGATCTGTGTCGAGGTCCACATGTTCCAGCAACTTCAAGAATTAAAGTTTTTAAACTGATGAAGGTTGCTGGAGCTTATTGGCGAGGAGATTCAAATAATGAAATGCTCCAACGTATTTATGGTACCGCTTGGATAAATAAAGAAGATCAAAAAGCTTATTTACATCGATTAGAAGAGGCGGAGAAGCGAGACCATCGTAAGCTTGGAAAACAGCTCAATTTATTTCATATGCAAGATGAATCTCCAGGTATGGTTTTCTGGCATCCGAAAGGGTGTGTGTTATGGCAACAAATTGAACAATATATGCGTAATATATTGAACCAAAATGGTTATCAGGAAATACGCACACCT
The DNA here is from genome assembly GCA_008015565.1 of Nitrosomonas sp. Classification (GTDB taxonomy): domain Bacteria; phylum Pseudomonadota; class Gammaproteobacteria; order Burkholderiales; family Nitrosomonadaceae; genus Nitrosomonas. The sequence continues at coordinate 2,281 of SSFV01000037.1, forward strand.
CAGATATTAGATAAGAATTTATGGATACGATCTGGCCATTGGGATAATTTTCGTGAAAACATGTTTACTACAAATTCTGATGAAAAGGAATTTGCTATTAAACCAATGAATTGCCCGGGCCATATTCAAATATTTAATCAGGGATTGCGAAGTTATCGTGAGCTTCCTGTAAGGTTGTCTGAGTTTGGTTCATGCCATCGTAATGAAGCATCGGGAGCCTTGCATGGCCTCATGCGCGTACGCGCATTTACACAAGATGATGCACATATTTTTTGTACTGAGAATCAAGTACAAGATGAAGTTGTTAAATTTATAGATTTGCTAAAAATTGTTTACGCAAATTTTGGTTTTACCGAATTATTGGTTAAGCTCTCAACGCGACCGCAAAAAAGAGTTGGATCCGAATTGCAATGGGATAAATCTGAGGCTGCATTGCAAGCAGCTTTAAATGATGTGAAGCTTGCTTGGGAATTACAACCTGGAGAAGGTGCATTTTATGGACCTAAAATAGAATTTTCCTTAAAGGATAGTATTGGCCGTGTATGGCAATGTGGTACATTACAATTAGATTTTTCTATGCCTGAACGATTAGGCGCTGAATATGTAGCGGAAGATAATTCGCGTCAGATTCCCGTTATGTTACATAGAGCCATCCTAGGGTCATTGGAAAGATTTATTGGCATATTGGTAGAGAATTACGCAGGTGCATTTCCACTTTGGTTATCCCCTGTTCAAATTGCTATATTAAATATTTCCAAAGGACAAGCTGATTATGCACAAGAAGTTGCTACTCAATTACAATATCATGGCATTAGGGTCAGTTTGGACTTGAGAAATGAAAAGATAACCTATAAAATCCGCGAACATAGTATGCAGAAGCTTCCTTATCAAATCATCATTGGGGATGATGAAGTGCGTACAAATAAAGTTGCGGTTCGTAATCGCTTAGGGGCGGATTTAGGTCAAATGACTCTGCAGACTCTTATAGATCGCCTTAAAGAGGAACTTTCTGCGAGGAAATAATTTTTTAACAAAATTTGGAGGATTTGCCATAGCTCAGGAAAAAGCAGTACGTATTAATCAAGAGATAGATGTACAGGAAGTACGTTTAATTGGTGTAAATGGAGAACAAATTGGCATCGTTATGCTTGCTGAGGCAAATGAGCTTGCAGATGAAGCAGGGGTTGATTTAGTAGAAATTGCGCCAACAGCGAAGCTTACGAAATGTCAACATATGGATTATGGCAAGTTTCGCCAGCAAAAGAGGAAAAAAAAGCACGAGGAAAAACTGAAGCAGAAGCAAATTCAGATTAAAGAGATTAAGTTTAGGCCAAATACTGATGAAGGAGATTACAATATAAAATTAAGAAACTTAACTAATTTCCTGAATGATGGAGATAAAGTTAAAGTAACTTTACGCTTTCGCGGGCGAGAGATGGCACATCAAGAATTCGGTTTACGCTTACTAGAGCGTGTAAAATTTGATCTAGAGCCATTTGCAGTGGTGGAGCAGTTTCCCAAAATGGAAGGCCGTCAAATGGTGATGGTGCTTTCTCCTAAAAAGAAAGAAACCAAGATCGATAAGCCTAAGTAAGAGGATTCAGCTGCAATATAAAACTGTATGCATGCTTGGAGAATCGCAATAAATTTGCAGAATTATAAGTGAATACTGGGTTTGAGAAGCTTTTCAGTTGTGAAAACACCTGGTTTCATATAAAGAAGGAGCTATTATGCCTAAAATGAAAACCAAAAGTGGTGCGGCAAAACGCTTTAAGTTTCGAGCAAGTGGAAGTATTAAGCGCTCGCAAGCTTTTAAGCGCCACATCTTAACAAAGAAGACTACAAAAAATAAGCGCCAGTTACGTGGAGTGGCTAATGTTGATGTCACAAATGTAGCTTCGATTCGTACTATGATGCCGTATGCATAAAAGGAGAGAATAACTATGCCAAGAGTAAAACGTGGTGTAACCGCTCATGCACGACACAAAAAGATATTGAATCTAGCTAAGGGCTATCGTGGTCGCCGTAAAAATGTTTATCGTATAGCGAAACAGGCAGTTATGAAGGCCGGTCAATATGCCTATCGTGATCGCCGTCAACGTAAAAGACAATTTAGGGCCTTATGGATAGCCCGAATTAATGCAGCTGTTCGTGAATGTGGTCTTACATATAGTGTATTTATGAACGGCCTGAAAAAGGCAAGCATTGAAATAGATAGAAAGGTACTGGCTGATTTGGCTGTTTTTGACAAAAATGCTTTTTTGAAAATTGTGGAACAAGCAAGAGCCGGTCTGGCAGCCTAACTGACGGCGAAAAAGATTTAAAATGGGAGGTCGGGATGTTTAAACCTGAACCTCCCTTTTTCTTGCTAAATAAAATAAGTACTTATCTTATTTAAAGAACAGACGCATGAGAAATCTAGATGAAATTGTTACCGAAGCTATAAGATTGTTAAGAAGCACAGATAATCCTGTCGAACTGGAAAATATCAAAGCACGTTATCTTGGTAAGAATGGTGAGCTTACAGATTTACTAAAAAAATTGGGTAATCTTCCTGCTGAGCAACGTCCAGCTATGGGTAGTCAAATTAATCAGGCAAAGGGACAATTAGAAGAGATACTTAAATCCCAACGCAATATAATTCAAGCTAGAGTAATGGAAACCAAGCTAAGTGAAGAAGCGTTGGATGTTACCTTGCCAGGAAGAGGGTTAGCAAAGAGTGGTTTACATCCAATTACACAAACTTTAAAGCGCATCGAAACTTTATTTTATTCAATAGGTTTTGATGTGGCTTCCGGCCCAGAGATAGAAACTGAATTTTATAATTTTACTGCATTGAATATTCCAGAAAATCATCCTGCTCGAGCTATGCATGATACATTCTATATTGATACAGGTGACTTATTACGCACACATACTTCACCGGTTCAGATACATTATATGCAGAACAATAAGCCACCTATAAAAGTGATTGCACCTGGGCGTGTTTATCGATGTGATTCTGATATAACTCATACTCCTATGTTTCATCAAGTAGAAGGCTTATGGATTGATGAAAATGTTAATTTTGCTGCGTTGAAAGGCACTCTGGCTAATTTTATGGCCAATTTCTTCGAACGGAATGACTTGGCAGTAAGATTCCGGCCATCTTTTTTTCCCTTTACCGAACCTTCTGCAGAAATGGATATAGGCTGTGTTATGTGTGACGGTAAAGGCTGTCGCATCTGCAGTCATACAGGATGGCTTGAAGTATTAGGTTGTGGAATGGTTCACCCAAAGGTGTTGGACCATGCCGCAATCGATAGTGAACAGTTTATTGGATTTGCTTTTGGTATGGGCGTAGAAAGACTCACGATGCTTCGGTATGGAGTAAATGATTTAAGGCTCTTTTTTGAAAATGATTTACGTTTTCTAAAGCAATTTAATTAAATTTATACAACTTATTTAGTTTGATTAGTATTGAATTAGCATGAAATTCTCTGAAAACTGGCTACGAAGTTATGTGAATCCATCGCATTCAAGTGAAGAACTGGCTCAAGTGTTGACGATGGCAGGAATAGAAGTTGAAAGTATCGCTCCAGTGGCGGCAGCTTTCGATAAGGTTATAGTAGCTGAAGTTCTCTCAGTTGAAAAGCATCCGGCTGCGGATAAGCTTAAGATATGCTTAGTCAAGACCGGTGACAAAAAGGATGATTTATTACAAATTGTTTGCGGGGCTGCCAATGTAGTAATGGGTGTAAAAGTGCCCTGCGCTTTGATTGGTGCAGTTTTACCGGGTTTTGTCATCAAACAAGCTCAGTTACGTGGGGTGGATTCTGCTGGTATGTTGTGTTCGGCTAAGGAATTAGGTATCAGTGATACAGCAGAAGGCTTGTTGTTGCTTCCTGCGGATGCACCGGTAGGAATGGCTTTTCGTAATTATTATCAACTTGATGATCATATAGTTACGTTAAGTTTGACACCAAACCGAGCAGATTGTCTGGGAGTAATTGGTGTGGCCCGTGAAGTTGCTGCGATAACAAACTTTGAATTGCATTTGCCAGAAATTAATCCAATTTCACCAGAGATTGAAGATACGTTACCGATACGTGTCATGGCTTCTGAAGCTTGTCCTTTGTATTGCGGACGGATAATACGTGGCATCAATCTTGATGTTTTGGTGCCACTATGGATGTCACAACGTCTCGAACGTAGTGGAATTCGATCTATAAATCCTGTTGTTGATATCACAAATTATGTTTTGCTTGAAACTGGGCAGCCTATGCATGCTTTTAACTTGGCAAAGATTACCGGAGGTATACAAGTCAGGTATGCACTACCCCATGAAAAAATAAAGCTGTTGAATGGAAATGAAGTAAACCTAAATCCAGAGATGCTGATTATTGCAGATGACGATACACCTTTGGCGTTGGCCGGCATTATGGGCGGATTAGATAGTAGCGTGACGCAAGGAACGACTGATATTTTTCTAGAAAGCGCATTTTTTAGTCCGAATGTCATCAGCGGTAAATCTTTTCAGCTTGGCTTCAATTCTGATTCGTCTTACCGTTTCGAACGCGGCGTAGATTTTGCTAGAACCGGCAAAGTATTGGAGTATGCTACAAATTTAATACAAGTCATATGCGGTGGTTATGCTGGTCCACTGACAGAAATAAAATATAAGTTGCCGCAGCGGCAAGCAGTGATTGTACGGAGTGAACGAATAAGACGGATTCTAGGCATTGATATAAGTAATGAGAAAATCAGCCATTATTTTGAACGATTAGGTTTCGAATTTTCTATAAACGAAAATATTTTTAACGTAATTCCTCCAACATATCGTTTTGATTTAAAAATCGAAGAAGATTTTACCGAAGAGCTTGCCCGTATTTATGGCTACGATCATATCCCTGCCCATTATCCAAGCGGGAAAATAGCGATGTTATCGCTACCGGAAACAACCTTTACGCTATTTGAAATTAAGCAGTTATTGGTGGCTCGCGACTACCAGGAAGTTATTAATTATGCTTTCGTCGATGCTGAATGGGAGTCTGATTTTACAAATGTAACCAACCCCATTGCATTAAAGAATCCTATCTCAAGTCAAATGAATGTCATGCGTAGCACGCTGATTGGCAATTTAATTTCTAATTTACAGTTTAATTTAAATCGAAAACAAACTAGGGTGCGTTTGTTTGAGATTGGTGGTTGTTTTAATCGAGATAACGAAAAAGATTGTGTTCAAACGGAAAAAATTGCAGGGCTTAGTTATGGCGAAGTTGCACCTGAACAATGGGGAATACCGTCAAGGGATATTGATTTTTATGATGTTAAAGCAGATATAGAAGTGTTATGTGCAGGAAAAGAAGTTTATTTCAAGAAATTTTCTCATCCTGCGTTACACCCTGGCAAATCAGCACAAATCTTTATTGAAGAAAAACCAATCGGTTGGATGGGAGAGTTACACCCGCAATGGCAGAAAAAATACGGACTGCAAAAAAATACCATACTGTTTGAAATGTCGATTGACAGTTTAATAGCTAAGCCTTTGCCGACAGTAAAAACTATTTCTAAGTTTCCACCTGTTAGACGCGATATTGCGATTATTGTAAACAATGATATTAGTGTGCATTCGCTATTGGCACAAATGCATGCAGAGAAATCGGAAATTGTTTTAGATATTTCTTTGTTTGATATTTATCGTGGCAAAGGTGTGGAAAGTACTAAAAAAAGTCTTGCTTTCCGGGTATCGTTACAAGATACTGCAAAAACACTAACAGATGAAGAAGCTGATTCTGCAGTAACCGATCTAATAAAAGTTTTGAAAACTAAATTTGGAGCGATATTGCGTGATTAATTTCGCTGTTATTCATTCTCACCACTTTCTGTTTATAATAAGCTATTAATTTTTTTATTATTTCTATGGTATCACGACCTTGCTAATTAAATTAACAGATATAATTACATCAATTAATGGAGTACAAATATGGCATTAACAAAAGCTGAATTAGCGGATTTATTGTTTGAGCAAGTTGGGCTTAACAAACGTGAAGCAAAGGATATGGTTGAATCATTTTATGAGGAAGTACGTAATGCTTTACAAAATAACGAAGGTGTTAAGCTCTCCGGATTTGGCAACTTTCAGCTACGAGAAAAACCGCAACGTCCAGGCAGGAATCCAAAAACAGGTGAAGAAATTCCTATTACTGCACGTCGTGTAGTGACGTTTCATGCCAGCCAGAAACTAAAAGCATTGGTTGAAAAAAATTATCATGGAAAAGAAACCAAATAATATTCTTTTACCAATTCCAGTGAAACGCTATTTTACGATTGGCGAGGTGGGTGAGCTTTGTAATGTTAAACCCCATGTATTACGTTATTGGGAGCAGGAATTCACACAGCTGCAGTTTGTTAAGCGCCGTGGTAACCGCCGTTACTATCAGCATCAGGAAGTATTATTAATTCGCCGTATCCGAGAATTATTATATGACCAAGGTTTTACAATAAATGGAGCACGCAATCGTTTAGACCTTTGGGAAGTGTCTTCCACACCCGCTAAACCAGACGATATGTCTGAATCAAATTCAGCAGAGGATTTACAGTTTATACGACGTGAAATTAAAAGCGTCATGTCTTTACTTCTTTCTTAAAAAACGTTTCTCGTAAAAGGTTAAAATTGACCATATATTTGTTCGGTTCGGGGCGTAGCGCAGCCTGGTAGCGTACTTGCATGGGGTGCAAGTGGTCGGAGGTTCAAATCCTCTCGCCCCGACCATTTCGGTTAGGAATTTGATTAATTGCAATTGATGTTTTGAGTTTTTTGTGCAGAAATATTGTGTTGGCCACTTAACGGTTTTTTAGGATGTTATAAAGATGCGCATTCTGCTAAGCAATGATGATGGATATTTTGCCCCAGGACTTGCATGTTTAGCTGAATTACTTTCCGAGCTTGCTGAAATTATTGTAGTTGCGCCTGAAAGGGATCGTAGCGGGTCAAGTAATTCATTAACTTTGGACCGTCCATTAAGTTTACATAAATCACATAATGGATTTTATTACGTCAATGGCACGCCGACAGATTGTGTGCATCTTGCTGTAACGGGTATGCTTGATGTCATGCCTGATATGGTGCTTTCTGGGGTGAATCATGGCGCAAATATGGGCGATGATACAATTTATTCTGGTACCGTAGCTGCTGCCACTGAAGGATTTTTGCTTGGAATTCCGTCATTGGCTGTGTCCTTGGTGAGTGCATCGAATGGAAACTATATGACGGCGGCTCGGGTGGCGGCAGACATGGTAAGACGTTTCCAGAAAAATGAGATTCAATCTCCGGTTTTGCTGAATATAAATGTACCGGATATCGATTACAGTCAACTTGAAGGAATTGAGGTGACTCGATTAGGGCGGCGCCATAAAGCTGAACCAGTCATTAAATCTCAAAGTCCTCGTGGGGAGAGTGTATATTGGGTTGGTGCGGCAGGTGCAGCTCAGGATGCAGGTAAAGGTACGGATTTTTTTGCGGTACAGCATAACCGGGTTTCTGTGACACCACTGCAGATTGATTTAACTCGGTACGATCAGTTGGATCTCATCACAAGATGGTTAAAAAATTAGGTAATTGATAACGTTAACTAATTAAAATTATGGATTTAAATTGGTGAGTGTACGTCATTCGGGAATTGGTATGACTTCGCAGCGCACACGTTTGCGGATGATTGAACGATTGCGTGTACAAGGTATTGCTGATGAAGTGGTTTTATCGGTGATGAGTGCGATTCCTCGGCATATTTTTGTTGAAGAAGCATTAGCAAGCCGTGCTTATGAAGATGTTGCTTTACCTATAAACTATGGGCAAACCATATCCAGTCCTTGGATTGTTGCTCGTATGAGTGAATTGTTGCGAGCTAATTCTGAGTTAGAAAAAGTGCTGGAAATTGGTACGGGGTGCGGCTATCAAACGGCTATTCTGGCACAACTGGCGCAGAAAGTTTATTCCATTGAACGTATTGGGCCACTATTGACGCGTACTAGAGTTCGACTGCAGGAATTGCAAATTAGAAATGTTTATTTGAAACACGCGGATGGTTTGCGTGGATTAGCTGAAGCCGCACCGTTCGATGGTATCATCATGACAGCTGTAACCACGCATATTCCTTCAATGCTATTAGAGCAGCTGGTTATTGGCGGAAGAATGATTTTCCCCAAAGGCACTCAAAAGCAAAATTTGTGTATCATTGAACGTAATTCCCAAGGCTATACTGAAACAGTATTGGAAGAAGTGAATTTTGTACCCTTGTTGGCAGGCGTTATAAAGAAATAACGAAACGAGGAATTTTTAAATGATAAATAATTTTTTTGTACCGGTGAGTGTAGATATCAACAAAAGTAATATCAAACAGACTTTCTTTTGTACAAGCTTGAAATCGGTGCTTTACTTATACAATGGCTTGCTGATTGCCATAGCTCTTTTTATGATGAGTGGCTGTGCCAGTCAATCGCCAGCACCAGTTGTCGATCGTGGTGGAAAAACTGATATAACTGGACTGGCAAGTAAACCAACTGATACAAGCGGTCAGAATGATCAGATCTATATCGTCCAGAAAGGAGATACGATGTATGGCATTGCATTGAATCATGGACTCGATATGAAAAAACTCGCTGAATGGAATAATATTACTGATATCAACGCTATTAGGCCTGGCCAGAAATTGATTGTGTCTTTAGCGCGTGAAAATTCACAGCCCACTTTATACGCTTTACCTCAGAGACCGATCGAAACTACGATCGCACCTGACGAGCAGCCAGTTATTTCAATTCCTGATGAAGATTCCAGTGCAATGGCTTCAAATGTGAAGAGAAATTTAAAAACAGGTCCTAAGGCATTTAAATTGCCATATTCCGAGCAAAATGTTGCACGACTAAAGAATCCAGACAATCAGAATAACGCATTACCTGTTACTCAAGCGGCACTTGCCTCGCCAACGCTCGAAGCGGCAAAAAATAATAGAATTGAAGTAGCACCTCAACCTGCGGTAACCAAATCCGACAAGACAATCAATCACTCAGATGCTGAGTGGATATGGCCTACAAATGGTAGTTTGCTGTCATCATTCTCCAAAAACTCCAAAGGTGTAAAGATTTCAGGTCAAGCGGGGCAACCGATTTTGGCTTCAGCTGATGGAGAGGTAGTTTATAGCGGTCACGGTTTGCGCGGCTATGGAAATTTGATAATTATTAAACATAATAATACGTTTTTGAGTGCGTATGCGCACAATAGTAAGTTATTGGTAAAAGAAGGTGAATCCGTCAAAAAAGGTCAGAAGATTGCAGAAATGGGCAATACTGACACGGATACAACGCAATTGCATTTCGAAATTAGAAAGCATGGAAAACCTGTTGATCCTATGGATTATTTACCTAATCAATCTTAATAGATCATCAATTAGAATTTAACAAAAATAATTGCTTTGTCTTGTTTTTTTATTAGATTCTTAATCTTTATATTCTTTTTCTGTAAGATCGTTGCAAAAAACTGCAGATTAGGTTCAACTCTCGATTCTATAGAGCTACGGCTCGCTCAATTATAAATTTGCCAAGATAAATCACATTGATAATTTGTGAGCATAAACGAAATTATGCATAAATCTTTTTTTTAGCACGAATTCTTCTAGCGTCCTTGGGATTGATAATAAGAGGACGATAAATTTCGATTCTGTCATTAGGCTGTAATGATGTATTAAGGCTTACTGAATTGCCGAAAATACCACACTTATTTTTGGTCAAATCAATTTCAGGAAATTGATTGATAATTCCAGATTGTTTGATAGCTTGTTCAACCGTTGAATTGCTGGATACAACGAATTCTTTAAGGATTTGAATGTGATGCAGCGCATACACAACTTCAACTTTGAAAAAGCTGTTAGCGTTTGCCATAGATTGTTTCTGCCCGTTCGATAAAAGATTCCACAAAGCTATTTGCGATCATATGAAAAACCGGTCCTACCAATTTCTCAAGAATTTTATGAGAGAATGTGTAATGTAAGCGAAATTTAATCTTGCATGCGTTATCAGATAAAGGAATGAACTGCCAGTAACCGTCAAGATGCTCAAATGGGCCATCAAGTAAGCTCATTTCAATGAGATCAGGAGGAAATCTCTTGTTTATGGTTGTGAAGCTATGCTGAATATGATGATAGTCAATCTTAACCGTTGCATGCGTAGTAATTTCATCTTGTGGTTCAACAGAAGTACCGCCGCACCATGGGAGGAATTTTGGATATTGTTCGACATCATCAACCAATGCAAACATTTGGCTTGCTGAGTATTCAACTAAAACTGATTTTTCTATTTCTGCCATAAACGCTAATTGTTTTACCTTAATCTGTAACACTTAAAAGCTGATAAAATTACTCAAAAATTGAGTGATTCCCAGTATTTCTTTCATATGAGTATAGTACAAAATAAAAAAGCCTTTCACGCTTATTTTATCGAGGAAAAGTACGAAGCAGGTATGATGTTGGAAGGGTGGGAAGTTAAAGCGATCCGTGAAGGTCGAGTTCAATTAAAAGAAGCCTACGTGATGATTCGTAACGGTGAATTATTTCTTATCGGTTGTCATATCAGTCCACTTAAAACAGCATCAACCCATATTAATCCGGATCCAGTTAGAACGCGTAAATTATTGCTGCATGCGGAACAAATCAGTCGCCTCATAGGCAAAGTTGAGCGTGCGGGTTACACGCTAATGCCTCTCGATATGCATTACAAAGCGGGTAGAGTCAAACTCGAAATTGGGCTGGCCAAGGGTAAAAAACAGCATGACAAGCGAGAAAGTGAAAAGAAAAAAGAATGGGAACGGACTAAACAACGTTTGCTACGCACAAAATGAAAATAATAAATTTTGATTAGAAAAATTAACTTTACTTTATGACTATGCAAAATACAAAACCTATAGCAATCTGGTTACTAATTTGTTGTGCCTTGGTATTTGCCATGGTGGTGGTGGGAGGCGTAACCCGGCTGACAGATTCAGGGCTTTCAATCGTGGAGTGGCAGCCTATAGTTGGTACTATGCCGCCGATTACGCAACAAGATTGGGATGAATTGCTCGAGAAATACCGTGCGACACCACAATACCAGCAAATCAATAAAGGCATGAGTATCGAAGAATTTAAAAGTATTTTCTGGTGGGAGTATTTTCATCGCTTGCTTGGTCGATTGATTGGAATAGTTTTTTTCTTTCCTTTTGTTTATTTCTTAGTTAGAAAACAAATAGACCGTTCATTGGGAATTAAATTGACGGGCATATTCATTCTGGGGGGATTACAGGGTTTTATGGGGTGGTATATGGTTATGAGCGGACTGGTGAATGACCCTCATGTCAGTCAATACCGGCTGACTGCTCATTTAGGGTTAGCATTCATCATTTTTGCCGCCTTATTTTGGGTTGCACTTGGATTGTTGGCGCCAAGAAAGGAGGATTCCCAATTAATTCCGGACATGCAAAGTTTAAGGCGATTTTCCTACGGACTGACTGCATTAATTTTTATCATGGTGCTATCAGGTGGATTTGTTGCCGGGATTCGTGCAGGTTTAACCTACAACACTTTTCCGCTCATGAACGGGTACTTTATTCCACCGGATTTGTTTGTGCTGGAACCTTGGTATCGTAATTTTTTTGATAATATGACGACTGTACAATTCGATCATCGCATGATCGCTTGGATTCTGGCTTTTTTAGTGCCACTGTTTTGGTATCAATCGCGCAAGGTTGATCTACCCAAGACAACCCGACTTGCATGTAATCTTTTTTTGATGATGTTAGCGATCCAGATTAGTCTCGGTATTGCTACTTTGTTGCATGTGGTGCCAATTCCTTTAGCTGCCTCACATCAAGGTGGAGCAGTGCTATTGTTTGCAATGTCATTATGGGTCAGTCATCAATTGCGCTAGCAAGTTGCTAAGAATTTTTTTACTCCTGCTTCTAAAGTTTGAAAAAATTGGATGGAGTAGCGTTATGGGTAGGTGTAAATTGCGCTGTTGCTAAATTGGCTCATTCAGTCCGAGTCTTTCCATTCGGTAACGCAGTGATCTGACTGTGATCCCGAGTACTTTGGCGGCTTTGGTGCGATTGTACCGGCTTTCATTGAGTGCCTTTATGATGGAATCTTTTTCGAGCTTATCCAGGTAATCTTGCAGCGGCAGACCATGCGTCGAGTCGATAGGAGGCAAGCTTTCAAAATTTTGTGAAATTCTCGTATCAGGAAGCTGCAGTTCTTCTTTATCTATATGAGAACTGGTACAAAACGCTAAGGTGCGTTCAAGAATGTTTTCAAGTTCACGGACATTACCTGGGTAATCATAGTTTACCAAACTCGTTAGTGCTTCTTTGGTAAAGCCGCAAGAGGGGCGTGAAGCGTCCCGGCATAGCTTGGTCAATATTTTTTCCGCAATGAGTGGAATGTCCTCAAGCATTTCGCGTAGTGGCGGCATATTTAGTTCAATGACATTCAAACGATAGTATAAGTCTTGCCGGAATTGTCCGGCTTGGACACATTCACTAAGTTTTTTGTGAGTCGCACAAATGATACGGACATCAATATTTTTTTCTTGGGTATCGCCAAGCCGTCTTACTTGTTTTTCCTGGATTACCCTCAGTAATTTTACTTGCATAGCCAATGGCAGATCGGCTACTTCATCAAGAAATAAAGTGCCGCCATTTGCGGCTAGAAAGAACCCGTCGTGGTCTTTATCGGCACCGGTGAATGCACCTTTTTTGTAGCCGAAAAACTCACTTTCCATTAAGTTTTCAGGTATTGCTCCGCAGTTGACGGCAATAAATGCTTGTTTGTGCCGTGCGCTTTTTTCATGGATCATTCGTGCTGCCAATTCTTTACCACTCCCGGATTCGCCATAAATATAAACTGAAGCTTGGCTACGGGAGAGTTTGTCGATAATTGTGCGGAGTTGACGCATAGGGTGAGATTCACCCAATAATGTCCGATGACTTGATTGAGTATGTGATATCGGTTCACTGTAGATAGGGGGCAGGCTCAAGGCCGATTTGACCAAATCACGCAACTGTTTCAATGAAACAGGTTTTGATAAATAATCAAAAGCGCCAGCTTTAAGCGCAGCAACGGCATTTTCAGTGGTGCCATACGCGGTAATAACAGCAACAGGCAATCCGGAACAATGATTAGTAATATATTTAACCAAATCTAAACCTTCCCCATCGGGTAAGCGCATATCTGTAAAACACAATTCGAATTGATGTGACTGCAACAGAAGTTTTGCGTCATGAATAGATTTTGCACTGAAAACCTGCATGCCCATACGAGCCAGCGTGAGTTCTAGCAATTCGATAATATCGGGTTCATCGTCCACAATGAGTATCGTAGGTGAAGAGTTATTCAAGTACGAATTAGAAATTTGCTCTTTATTCATTAATAGACTGGTTTATTCCTGCAAATGATCTTGAAGTGCCCGCTGCCAGTACCTTGAATATATTCAAGTGATGCCTGATTTGTTTCGCATAATTCGCGTGCGATATATAACCCTAAACCAGTACCGCTTGTTGCGGTCGTAAAGAAAGGTTCAAAAATTTGCTTTAATTGCTGTGACTCAATCCCACAACCATCGTCAATAATATTCAAGCTTACGTCATTTAGGTTGATTCCTGCAGTTATCTTGATATGAATGCTATTAGATTTTTTTTGACAATGCCGCCAGGCATTCTGGAATAAATTCCACAAGACTTGATTCAGGTGATCACGGTCGAAAGTGATGGAATATATTTCTGTAGCGGTTACGGTGAAAACAGTAACATCAATGTCTTCGGTGCGACAAAATTCTTCAATAAAATTTGCAATAAATTCATTTAAAACAATCGATTCTGATTTGGGAATTTTACGGCGATTAAGCTCCAGCACATCTTGTACGATTTTGTTAAGGCGTTTGGTGTTGTCGCAAATAATGCGAACTAAGCGGGAATCAACATTGTTTTCCACCTGTTCTTCTTCTAAAAGCTCGGCAGCATGATTGATTGCAGACAGGGGATTGCGAATCTCGTGAGCGATATTTGCTGTTAAACGGCCTAGTGCAGCGAGTTTTAGTTGCTGCAATTGTGCCTGCATGCGCTCCGTGTCCTCTAGAAGAATGACGACGTGATCGAGAGAATCCGAATGTACAGGGAGAAAACGTGTGCGAACGTTCGCGTTGCTATGACTTATTCTCAATAATTCAAAATTAATACTGGGGTTACTTTGCCAGCTTGCAAGCCTGTGAGCGATTTCTGGCGCGCAATCCGATAATCGGGAATACTCGTTTCTAATTGCCTTCAAGTTAAGCAGTTTCTCGGCATATGTATTGTGTTGTTTTATAATTCCTAGTCTATCTATAAC
>SSFV01000134.1 GCA_008015565.1 Nitrosomonas sp.
CCGGATTCTACGCATCTCTGAATAAGTCAACCGCTCTGAGTCAGTATTTTGCCTCCCGTAGATGTTTTCAGTTTAATTGTGATTTACTATAAATTTGCTAGATTCTCTTCTGGAGAGTATTTTTCTCTTTCCCGCTGCTGTATTCTGATCTTTGCATTGGCTGCACTTTGTTGATAGCGGAAAGATTCATTGCCGGTCGACGCCGGTCGAAAATCGACCAGAAAAGGCTAGTTGTACCGGGAAGAGCTGGAAAGCTATCTCGAAGGCAAAGAGGAAGCGCCAGTGCTTCTGCATCCGAACATGTCTCAGCGCTACCAGAAAGAAGTGGAAGCGCTACGGGTTTCTCTCAACAGGGAAGAAACCAGAACTGAAGCAGCAGACCTGCTCAGAGGCCTCATTGATAAGATTGTACTAACGCCCAAAGCGTCAGGAACAGAATACGCCATCGACCTGCATGGCGACCTTGCCGGAATTTTGACAGTTGCGGCAGGCAAGCAGCAAAAGATTAGCGATCACGATCCTTTGTTGCAGCAAGTCAAAATGATGACCGAATCAGGTGATCAAAAACATGGTTGGCAGGAAGATTCTAATGCTGATGAAATTTCTTCGAAAGAAGATTTGTCAGATAAGAACGAGATGGTTAACCTAAATGCACGTTCATCCCGTAAAGCTGAGCTTGCTGAAAAGCCGCATGAAACGGCGATTCTCAGCAAGGATAAGCGGGTTGCGGGGGCAGGATTTGAACCTACGACCTTCGGGTTATGAGCCCGACGAGCTACCAGGCTGCTCCACCCCGCGTCATATTCAAAACAGTATAACACATGCGGGTCTATGTGAGTCAACCAAAGCATTTTATTGGTCTTATGATCTGCCGCGGGCTTTCCGAAATCGGCTATTTGGTTTAATTCCATTAAAATTGGACGATATATGCTATATCAAATTCCACTGGCGGAATAATTTCGATCGGCTCCAGCAAAACTAGTGCTTACTGAACCAATTTACTTATCCCAAAGCTGTAGCCCGCTCCTACTCATTAAATACTACGCTAGATGATGCAATGCTCTTTGACATCGATCATATAAGATCCATTAATCGCCACAGCTATACCCAGCTATAGCTTACTTTTAAGAACCGCCGATTTTGCTAACTCCAAATCCAGCTTCGACTAAATCGAATATTATCGAATAATTACCTCGACTCTTCGGTTTTGCTGCCTACCTTCTGCAGTATTGTTAGAGGCTACGGGCTTACTCATACCATAGCCAATCGTTTCAATTCTATTACCATCTACACCCTCTGATAAAAGGACATTACGTACGGCATTAGCTCGATCTTCTGACAAACGTAAATTAAATGCTGCACTGCCGGTAGAATCGGTGTGGCCTTCTATCATAAGTCTTTTTTCGGGGTATTGCTGTATAAAATGTGCTAAACGCATGACCATGGTTATTGCTCCCGGCATCAAGTCTGCTTTACCGGTGGCAAATAAGACATCACCGAGTGTCATGACCATTCCACGCTCAGTCTTTTCAGCTTGCAATTCAGCTAGTTGTTGTTCCAGTTGCGATTTTTCAGCTAGGACTTTTTGTGTTTCGCGTTCACGAGATTGCAACGCAAGTTGTCCCGACATTTCATTCAATCGCACCATTTCAGTTTCAGCTTGCTTCAAGTTCCTAACTTCTAATGCAGTGAGTACTTCATTATTTCCGATATAGGCCAGCGTAGTCATTTCTTCTTCAGATTCTGCTTTAGTCGCTTTCCTCAATGTCATTTCCGCATCATCCAGTTGTTTTGAAGCGTGTTGAATGACTTCCGGATCTGTTTTGGCTCGAACGAGCGCGGATTCTGCTTCAATCAATGCAGCATTCTTTTTGACAGGCCCTCCGCAAGCCATTATCGCAGTAGTAAGTAAAGCCATAATTAAAAATTTAAAGATTGGTAATGTCATAATAAGATGGCCTTTATGAAGGTTAAAAAAAGTTTTAGAAAATTTTGGTACCTAGTATCGCTGGGCGCGTTCTAATTCGTGTCCCATTGTTTGCATCGTGTCTCGCATGTCCTGCGCTGATTTTTGGGCTCTTGCTGCGCTTGCTTTTGCAGCGGCTAATTTACCATCAGACAACGACTCATCAGCAAGGCGCTTAGCAGTTGCATAATTTTTCTCATCTGACGCTTTCTCGGCTTCATTCAATTTAGTTTTAGCGCGATCAAGTTCTACCGGCGCAAGATGATTGGCATCATTTGTTTCGGCCGTCTCAATTTGTGCTTTTGCACTGGCCAGTTCTCCAACCGGTTTGGGTATGCTGCTGCACGCGCTGATAAATAAAGTAATACAGATAAAACAGAAAGTTAACGAAAAAATCCTGAGAAAAGATGTATACATAGCTATTACCTTTAGAAGATATGTTATTGAAGAAACATGTTCATAAATAAAAGTTATTTCTAAACTAATACTTGCATTGGCTGGAATTACCTTTGATGATCAAGTTTCATTTTAAAGAGAGGTATTATTCGTAACCATTAAATAGGTTAATTTTTTCAATTAAAGTAGCGTTACCAGATGCTAAAATAAGTCAGTTATTTGAGAAACTCAGATGGCAGCGTGAAATTGTGGATGGCTTTGTTTGATTATTTAATAGAGAAATTTTGCTAAAGAACTGTGGTTACATTATTATCGCTAGAATTTTTTAAACAACGATTAAAAAAATTGTGAGGCAATAATGAAAAAGAATTTTGCAGCAATCTTGTTGATGATGTTTTTTTGCTTTCAAATATCAACTGTATTGGCAATGGATCTTGAACCTGACAGGCTGGTCGATAAAACAGTCCGGGAAGTGATCGAGATCATTCAGAAGGATGAAGAATTGAAAAACGGCAACAAGGAAAAAATGCTCGATTTGATCGAAACCAAAATTTTGCCGCATTTCAACTTTACGCGCATGACACAATTGGCAATGGGAAAGCACTGGTCATCGGCCGTACCGGAGCAGCAAAATAAATTGGTAGATGAATTCCGTACCTTACTGGTACGTACCTATTCAAATGCGCTAACCACCTATCACGACGAAACTATCAAAGTAAATCAAGCGCATACCAAACCCGATGGTAACGAAGCAACGGTACGTACCGTGGTCATTCAGGGTAAAGGCAAACAACCTGTACCGATCGATTACAGCATGGAAAAGAAACCGGACGGCTGGAAAGTTTATGACGTTACAGTGAGTGGCGTCAGCTTGGTAACCAACTATCGCGGTACTTTTAATAGCCAAGTTCGTAAGGGCGGTATCGAAGGATTATTAAAAACACTTACCGACAAAAATAAATCCCTCGAGGGAAAAAAGTAATTTGACCCGCATTATTTTTTATCATGGCTTCGGTTTACACTGAGAAAGAAAAAATCATGGTACAGGGTGCTGTAACCATTGATGATGTTTTTGTTATAACTCAACGCGGCATGGCATTGCTGGACGAGCATCACCACATTGTCGATCTTGCTCATGTGGCCGAAGTAGATTCTTCAGCTATCAGCATGCTTTTTGAATGGCTGCGCGAAGCCCGGAAAAAAGATCTGCATGTGCAGTTCATTAACTTACCAGCAAATCTCGAAAGCTTAATTCAGTTGTACGGTGCCGCAGAGCTGATTGCAACCCCTAAGAATCCTGCGCTCAATCAAGCTGCTGTTTGATTTGTTTAGTGCGTCTGTGAAGTATTAAATTGTCCGATGCCACCAGCCATTGAAGTTAAGCAGGTATGTAAGCAGTATGGCAGCTTGTCGGCATTGACAGATATCAGCCTGGAAATCCATAGCGGCGAATTCTTTGCGTTGTTAGGCCCTAACGGCGCTGGTAAAACGACATTAATCAGTATCATTGCCGGTCTTTCTATTGCAAATAGCGGATCAGTGAAAGTGATGGGGCATAATGTTATGACAAGCTATCAGCAAGCCCGTCTCAATTTGGGAATCGTTCCGCAAGAATTGGTGTTTGATCCTTTCTTCACGGTTCGTGAAATATTGCAGATCCAATCCGGTTATTACGGTATTAAGAATAATACCCGCTGGGTCAATGAAATCATAGAATGTTTAGATCTGGCCGATAAGGCGGATGCCAATATGCGTGCATTATCCGGTGGTATGAAACGCCGTGTCCTGGTTGCTCAGGCATTGGTGCATAAACCGCCGGTAATCATTCTGGATGAGCCGACAGCAGGAGTGGATGTTGAATTACGCCAGACATTATGGGAATTCATCCAGCAACTAAACCGCGACGGACACACCGTAGTACTGACTACGCATTATCTGGAAGAAGCGGAGACCCTCTGTAATCGTGTAGCAATGCTAAAAGAAGGAAAAATTATTGCGCTGGATAACACGCAGAATCTTATTGGAAAACTGACTTCGGGCAATACATTGCGATTAAGATTGCTGCCCGATACATTGCCAATATCACTGCAAGCATTACAAATTAATCACAGCGGCGGCTTGTATGAATTGCGGATCAGCGACTACGCGCGGATGGAATGTATCTTATCGGCATTGAGATCCGAACAAATCCAGATACTGGAAATGCACTTACAACAACCTGATCTGGAAGATGTCTTTATTGATCTCATGAAAAACAGCAGAAATTAATTAAAATGACCGGCTTTGTTACACTGCTTTATAAGGAATTACTACGTTTCTGGAAAGTTGGCTTTCAAACGATCCTGGCACCAATGATTTCTACTTTACTCTATTTATTGATTTTTTTTCATGTTCTGGAAGCACATGTAGAAGTCTATCCAAATGTCGCGTATACCGTTTTTCTTATTCCTGGACTGGTAATGATGGCAGTCATTCAGAATGCTTTTGCGAATTCATCATCCAGCATCATTCAGTCAAAAATTAGCGGCAATATCGTGTTTATTTTGTTGTCACCCCTATCTTATCGTGCAATATTTTTTGCATATATCCTAGCATCCATTGCACGAGGATTACTGGTTGGCCTAGGTGTTTATCTAATTACGCTGATCTTTTTTGATGTACCACTGCAATTACCAATGTGGGCATTACTGTTCCTAATCCTGGGAAGCGCGATACTCGGTGCAATGGGGTTAATTGCCGGCATTTGGGCGGATAAATTCGATCAACTGGCAGCTTTCCAAAATTTTATTATTCTGCCGCTGACTTTTTTGTCTGGAGTATTCTATACCGTTCATTCGTTACCCACTGGCTGGCAAGTATTATCCCACCTCAACCCGTTTTTTTACATGATTGATTGATTTCGCTATGGCTTTTTTGGCGTATCCGATATTTACCCGTCAGTTAGTCTCGGAATTGTGGCAATATGCTTAATCGTCATTTCCACGTTTACTATCCGGCTACTGAGAAGTGGATACAAGCTTCGTCATTGAATCTCAATAACAATAATCAGACTATTTATACCGTAACAAGGAGAATTTGAAATGATTTCAGCAGAAAATATCAAAGCGCATATTGAATCGTCGCTACCCTGCGAGTACGTGCAAGTAGCGGGCGATGATGGGCGGCATTTTGAGGCGCTAATCGTAAGCGCTCAATTCATAGGAAAAAACACCGTGCAACAGCACCAATTGGTATACAAGTCATTGGGCGATAAAATGAAGCAAGAAATTCATGCATTATCGATGAAAACAATGACGCCCGAACAGTGGGCGCATAGAGCCTAAGATTTGAAGTAACTTGCTAGTCAATCATTGCTGGAATTAATAACAGTTCATGATTATGTTTCTTTTTATTATTTAATCTGGAAATCGCATTGTTTAGGATACTTGGCGCACTTTTAGGCTTCATGATCTTTGGACTATTCGGTGCCATTGCAGGGTTTGTCGCCGGCGCTTTAATCGATCGTTATAGAGATTTCGGGCCCGCGGGTATGAATCCTTTTAATACACCGCGTCGGCAGTCTGTTTTTCTAGAGACTGTTTTTATATTGATGGGCAAGCTGGCTAAATCGGATGGGCGTGTTTCAGAAACCGAGGTTTCTCACGTTGAACAATTCATGTCAAAACTGGGCATGACGTCTGACCATCGCTTACGAGCGATCGCTTTGTTTAAACAAGGCGCTTCGCCCGAATATGATATTCACCCAAAAATCGATGAATTTCTTGCCATATGCGGATATTCTCATAGTTTGAAGCAAATGCTTCTGATTTATCTGATCATCATGGGTTTGTCCGATGGCCATTTAAATGCTGCAGAAGAAAAATTACTCCGTGTAGTCGCCGGGCGCTTGGGCTATAGCCAGACAGCTTTTAACCAATTGCTGGATATGGTATTAAATCAGGCGCATTTTGCCGGCGGGCAGAGCACCTCAGTGAATGCATTGGATGATGCTTATAAGGCATTAGGCCTCAGTAAAAATAGCACCGATCAGGAAATCAAACGGGCATACCGCAAATTAATGAGTCAATATCATCCGGATAAATTAATGGGACAAGGGGTTCCAGAGGAAATGATTGCAGTAGCGACCGAGCAGGCAAAAGAAGTACAGGCTGCTTATGATCTAATCAAGAAGCATCGCGATCAGAATCGTGCTGCGGCTTGATAAAACCAGAACTGGATTCCGGCTGCACAAGTCACTTCATAGAAATAAAGTTTGAATATGCGTTAAGTAATCCAGAAAATTTTGTAACTTCAATATTTCTTTTCTGAAATACAGATGGTTTCTAAAAGTACAATAAATACCAGATTATTACTAGACAAATGCCCCGCGCCGCTACTTGCCGGGGCATTTTTATTTACTGTTAAAGGATCTTATCGATGAGCTTCCAATGCAGCAATTCTCTCTTCCAAAGGTGGATGTGACATGAATAATTGCGCCAAACCCGCGCCTTTACCGCCAGAAATTCCAAAAGCCGCTAATTGATCCGGTAAATGCACTTGCTTACTCGCTATCTGTAAGCGTCGCAATGCAGCGATCATCTTGTTTCTACCTGCCAGACTTGCGCCACCTGCATCAGCACGAAATTCGCGTTGGCGGCTAAACCACATCACGATGATGGTGGCCAATATACCCAGTACGATCTCAGCAATTATGGTAGTGACCCAAAAAGCCGGTCCATGACCTTCTTCAGTTCTAAATACTACACGATCAACTGTATGGCCGATAACACGAGATAAGAAAATTACAAAAGTATTGACCACACCTTGTATCAGGGCCAATGTGACCATGTCGCCATTAGCAACATGACTGACTTCATGAGCGAGAACTGCTTCAGCTTCATCCTGGCTCATGCTGTTCAATAGACCTGTACTTACTGCAACCAGAGCATCATTTTTTGACATGCCGGTAGCGAATGCATTGACGTCTGGTGCATCGTAAATAGCAACTTCCGGCATGCCAATGCCAGCCGCCTTTGCCTGACGTTGTACTGTGCTAACGAGCCAATGTTCGTGAGCATTACGCGGCATTTCGATAACTTGCGCGCCGGTAAGCCGTTTTGCTGTCCATTTTGACATGGCAAGCGAGATAAACGAACCACCAAATCCAAACACGAGTGCAAATATCAACAATGAATTGATATCAAGGCCACTTCCTTGTGCATCAAGAATTCTTTCAACACCTAGCAGGCGCAAAGTAATGCTTAGGACGACGATAATGGCCAGATTAGTTGCTAAAAAAAGCAGTACTCTTTTCATTTTTTTACTCCATGCATATTAAGCGTAACAAATTAAATTTTTGTAAACATATATAACATCAACTTGGCTGTTTTCAAGAGCAACGAATTCAGTTAATCAAATTGGATTTGTAACCACTGGCCACCCTTGGTTAAGATGCCTTATTAACTAAAATTAGGTGCAAAACTTTAATCAGAGTTCAAGAAGGCCCACTGAACAAGCAGGCATTGACAGATACAGTATGTTAAATGACAGCGCAGTCCCCAGTAAATTATTTTATGCAAAATACCTGAGACTGCAAAAGTGAAAGCTAAGGTTGGGCGCTCTTAACGATTTGAAACAAAATTTCATTTTGCTTTACCATGCCAAGATCGCTGCGGGCACGTTCTTCAATTGCTTCAAAACCCTGTTTTAAATCGTCTACTTCTGCTTCAAGCATACTGTTCCGATTTTGCAACTGCAAATTATTTTCACGTGCAGCAGCCAATTCCTGTTCAACTTGTAGAACTTTTATCCAGCTTGCTTTACCGAGCCACAACGGATATTGCAGCAATACTAAGAGCAAGACTAGGATAAAAGCCAAAGATTTCATTATTTCAGTTGATAAAATGCATTTCGCCCTGCATAACGGGCTGAATCTCCCAAGTCTTCTTCGATCCGCAGTAATTGATTGTATTTGGCGAGACGATCGGACCGCGACAGTGAACCTGTTTTTATCTGCAAGGCATTGGTTGCAACCGCGATATCTGCAATTGTCGTATCTTCCGTTTCACCCGAACGATGCGAAATGACGGCAGTGTATCCTGCACACTTAGCCATTTCAATCGCAGCCAATGTTTCGGTTAACGTGCCAATCTGATTGACTTTGATGAGTATGGAATTGGCTATTCTTCGTTGAATTCCTTGTTGCAGAATTTTTGCATTGGTGACAAATATATCATCGCCGACGAGCTGGATTGCTTTTCCGAGCTTATCCGTAAGTAACGCCCAGCCATCCCAATCATGTTCGCTCATTCCATCCTCGATACTGATAATCGGATATTTGTCTACCCATGAGGACAAGTAATCAACAAACTGTGCTGATGTCAGGTGCAATCCATCCGATACCAAGTGGTATTTACCATCTTGGAAAAATTCTGAACTGGCGCAATCTACACCGATAGCGACATCTTTGCCTGGCTGGTAACCTGCCGCATCAATGGCGTTTACTATCAATTGCAACGCAGCTTCATTATTGGCCAGATTGGGTGCGAAACCGCCTTCGTCGCCGACGGTGGTAGGCATTTTTTTTTCATCGATCAGCTTTTTTAGCGCCCCGAAAACCTCCGCACCGCAACGAATGGCATCATGAAAATTCGAAATCCCCAGAGGTACTATCATGAATTCTTGCATATCGATATTGTTATTGGCATGTGCACCGCCATTAATCAGGTTCATCAGGGGAACCGGCATCGACATTAACCCGGCGCCACCAAGATAACGATAAAGCGGCAGACCGGATTCTTCCGCAGCGGCTTTGGCCACGGCCAACGATACTGCCAGAATCGCATTGGCACCCAATCGTGACTTGTTTTCCGTATCATCCAAATCGATGAGGGCTTGATCAATAAAACTCTGATCAACGGCATCCAAACCCATCAAGGTTTCAGAAATTTCAGTATTGACATTTTCGACTGCTTTAAGCACCCCTTTACCTGAGTAGCGCTGTGCATCGCCATCTCGTAACTCTACGGCTTCTCTGGTTCCAACGGATGCGCCGGACGGAACGGATGCGCGGCCTAACACGCCGGATTCCAATAATACATCTGCTTCAATGGTTGGATTACCGCGAGAATCAAGAATCTCACGGGCAATGACATCTACTATTGCACTCATGCTACTTTTTTTCCTGTTGTTAATATTTTAAGTGTTAATTCTGTTACGACTTCATCACGTTTTGTTGAAATGAATTGGCTTTGATCGACTAAAAATTGAAAAGAATTATTTCTTTATAAGTTATTGTGTACTGCATGTAATTTTTCATTATTGGCAATTGGCTGGCTATTTGAAAAGCTAATGGCCGCTTGAACATATGATTTGAATAAAGGATGGCCTTGCCGTGGAGTAGAAGTAAACTCAGGGTGAAATTGACAGCCAAGAAACCATGGGTGTTCATCCTCAGGGAGTTCTATCATTTCACACAGATTTTCTTCTTTGGATAAGCCCGTGATACATAAACCTGCTTTTTCAAGTTCAGGGATATAAATATTATTGACTTCATAACGATGGCGATGACGCTCGACAATTTTATCGGCTCCATAGATTTTCCAGGCTAGCGAACCTTTCTTTAGAAGGCATTCCTGCCCTCCTAGACGCATACTGCCACCAATATCCGAATTTTCATTCCGCGTTTCAATATGTCCATCCCTAGTTCGCCATTCGGTAATCAATCCTATTACCGGATAAGGCGTGTCAGGATTAAATTCAGTGCTGTGGGCACCCTTCATTTGTGTTTTATTGCGCGCATATTCGATAACAGCAAGCTGCATACCGAGACAGATGCCCAAATAAGGAATCTGGCGAGTACGTGCAAATTTGATAGCCATAATTTTACCTTCTACGCCGCGTTTGCCAAAACCGCCCGGAACGAGAATAGCATCCATATTGATTAGACAATCTGTGCCTTCTTTTTCGAGAACTTCGGAGTCGACATAAGCGATATTGATTTGACTCCCGGTATGAATCCCTGCGTGGATCAGCGCCTCAGATAGCGATTTATAGGATTCTGTTAAATCAACATACTTCCCGACAATGGCAATATCAACCGAATACCTCGGATGTTCAAGATCGTAAACTAGTTTTTTCCATACACTCAGATCCGCGGCCTTAGCCAGAATATCCAGCTTGTGGCATATAATTTGATCTAGCATTTGTTCATGCAGCAACGCTGGAATTTTATAGATGCAATCTACATCAATAGCCGAAATCACGGCTTCTTCGGGAACATTTGTGAAAAGCGCTATTTTTCTGCGTTCGTCCTGAGGGAGCATACGGTCTGACCGGCATAACAAAACATCAGGCTGTATGCCGATTTCGCGCAATTCTTTAACGGAATGCTGAGTGGGCTTGGTTTTTAATTCACCTGCCGAACCTATGTAGGGTAGCAAAGTAAGATGTATAAAGCAGGTGTCGTGTCGCGGATGCTGAACAGCCATTTGGCGAATCGCTTCCAGAAACGGCAGGGACTCGATATCGCCCACAGTACCGCCTATCTCGATGATTGCCACTTGTGCATCGCCGACGCCAGCCTGAATATAACGTTTTATTTCATCTGTAATATGCGGAATGACCTGAACGGTACCGCCTAAATAGTCACCGCGTCTTTCTTTGCGTATTACACTCTCGTAAATCTGACCAGTAGTGAAGTTATTGTGCCGGGTCATGCGCGTGCTGATGAAACGCTCGTAATGGCCCAAATCAAGATCCGTTTCGGCACCATCTTCGGTCACAAATACTTCGCCATGCTGAAATGGACTCATGGTACCCGGATCTACGTTAATATAAGGATCCAGTTTTAGCATGGTCACCTTGATACCTCGCGTTTCCAGTACCGCCGCTAACGATGCGGCAGCTATGCCTTTCCCCAAGGAAGAAACGACACCACCCGTAACAAAAATATATTTAGTCATGAGTATTTATAGCAATCAGAGTAAACCAAAGAATTATTCCAGCAATTTTCGTGTGACATTTGGGAGGACGGTATCCTCCAGTATTTATTAGCGAATTTCAGCAAGCAAAATATCCATCATTTGTTCGGCTTGATGGCCATAACTGCCGCCAAACAGATTTAAATGATTCAAAATATGATAAAGATTATAGATTATTCTACGAACATTATACCCCGAATCCAGCGGATAATCGTGTCGATATGCAGAATAAAAATCAGCTGGAAAGCCACCGAAAAGCTCGGTCATCGCAATATCAGCTTCACGATCGCCGTAATAGACAGCGGGATCAAATACGACCGGGTTATTCATGGTATCGAAAACATAATTACCGCCCCATAAATCGCCATGTAATAGTGATGGAGTTGGTGATGAAGTTAATAATTTATCCAGATCGCCGAGTAGCCGTTCTCCTAGAATTTGCAATTTGCCACCAAAGCCATTAACTTTTGCAAGATTTAATTGATAACCTAAACGTTGAGTACGCCAGAATTCTAGCCAATTTGCGGATGGTGTATTGATTTGAGGCGTTTTTCCGATTGTATTGTCGCGTATCCAGCCAAATTGCTTGGATGTAGTGCGATGCATGGCGGCCAGTTGCAATCCCAAATTTGTTAGGCTGTCCCGATTACCGCTGCCAAGGCTGATATATTCGAGAACGAGCCAGGCAAACTCGGCATTCTGGCCATAACAGATGGGTTCAGGAACAAGCAAGGTTTGCGAATGGAAAATTTCCATTAATCCGGCAGCCTCGGCTCCAAACATTGCAAAGCTATCCGAAGTATTAAGTTTGAGAAAATAACGTTGATTATTGCCGCTAACGCAATAAGCGCGATTAATACAACCGCCACCTAGCAACACACTTGCTTCGATTGAAAACTGGCTATGCGTGGTTGTTGCGATTTGTGCACTGATTTCTTGCCATACTTTCATATTTCATCATCTTATGAAAATTTTTAACGCGTTTGTCTTTAAATTTATCGAATGTTTTCTATTTTTCATTTTGAACGAAGCGCAGAATCTGTGCAAATCAGTGCCATAAATTTTCTACTGGAGCAAAAATGGCAATATTCGAGAGTCCTTAAAACAAACTGTCTTATTAAAATGAAATTTCATTCTTTTACCATGCGATCAGCGGTAAATCGGTACAATTGCTAACTAGAAAGTAACCGGACGCTCAATTTATTATTGACTTCATCATGTCGACGCTATCGCTAAATTCATCCCAATTACGCATTACCATTATCCCATCGGATCTAGGATTTTCAGATACTTCGGAATTACTGCAACAGCAACTGCCCTGGATTGGACAGGAACGGGCGGAAGTCGCAGCTCGTTTTGGTTTGCGTATGCGGCAATCGGATTATCATTTATTTGTGCTGGGAGAAGCCGGATCGGGCAGATCTTCATTATTGCACCAAGCAATGAGTGCCGCCTCAGTGGAGCGGCAAGTGCCGCCGGATTTGTGTTATCTCTATAATTTTAGCGCGCCAGAGAAACCATTGGCTTTACATTTACCGGCAGGACAAGGCCGGCTATTGCGGCAAGCTTTATTGCAATGGACGAAATCACTGCCGGCGGAAATTACGCAATGCATAAATGGGCAGGATTTTAAGGTCAAAAGTGGACATATTGAAAAGAAATTTCGTATTGAAGCCGCCAAAGCCTATACAAAACTCAACCAAGTTGCCGAATCGCTGCATTTCTCGATTCACCGTGAAAATGAGCAAGTGATTTTTACGTTGCTGGATGAAAAAAATGAAATTCTGAGCGAAGAGAGTTTGCTGAAGTTACCCAAGGCACGCAGAACTGAAATTGAACAAGCTGAGCAGCAATTGCACGAAGCGATTACAGTCTATTTTGAAGAAATCAGAAAGATTGATCACGACAAAGACGTTGCATTGCTTGCATTGAAACGCCGGAGCGTGCAACCGATCGTGAACCACGCCGTGAAATTTGTCCAGGAAGGCTTGCAAAAACAGCTCAAAAGCAATCATCGCCTTAACATGCATTTGAAGCAGATGGCTTTGGATATTCTTGATAATCTGGCTCTATTTGAAAATAGCCCCGCCGATGATGAAAAGTACGAATTTGAATTGCAGCAATTATTTGCACGCTACCAAATCAATATCATAGTGGATAATACCGATTTGCAAGCGGCACCGGTCATCATTGAAGATAATCCATCCTCCTATGCGCTGTTTGGGGGAATTGACTACCAATTTGAAAACGGCAAAGTTAAAACGGATTTCATGCGTATCCGTGCAGGCAGCTTGCTTAAAGCGCATGGTGGTTTTTTAATGCTGCATTTGACTGATTTACTGACGGATAACCAGTTATGGGTAAAGTTGCGGCGTTTTTTACGTAGTAAACGCTTGCAAATTGAAGAACCCGGTTCGGCATTGACGTCGAATGCGCCGGTTGCACTTGAACCGGAAGCCGTTGATGTCGATGTAAAAATAATTTTGATTGGATCACGCGAAGAATACTATAGCCTGCAGGAAGTTGACCCGGAATTTATGCGCCGCTTCCGCGTAAAAGTTGATTTCGCGGATCGTTTTATCGCCACTGCGGGAACTTACCAAGCTTCGGCTATCTTTGTTGCAAAAATTTGCGAATCACTAAAACTACCGCATTTTTCAGCAGCTGCAGTTGCTCGCTTATTGGAGCAATCGCATCGCGAAATCGAGGATCAGAAACGTCAAAGCGCGATTTTCGGCCGTACTGAAATGTTAATCGTAGAGAGTGCGGTGCTATGCGAGGCGCGTCTGGGGCAACGTGTAGAAGTGGCGGATGTCGATACGGCCATGCAAGCGCGCACATTACGCCATAATTACCCGGATTTAAGCTTACAAGAAGCGATACTCGAGGGTGAAATCGCTATTGCCTTACAAGGCGGTCGAATTGGACAACTTAATGCATTGACGCAAATCGATTTGGGCGATCATTGCTTCGGAACGCCGGTGCAGATAACCGCCCGTACTTTCGCCGGAGAAGCTGGTGTGGTGAATATCGCGCGCGAGGTCGACATGACGGGTCCGATTCATGATAAAGGCGTATTAACTCTGCAAAATTATCTAACCGCGCTATTTGCCCATATTGCACCCTTGGCAGTGAGCGCATCCATTGTTTTCGAACAGGAATATA
>SSFV01000114.1 GCA_008015565.1 Nitrosomonas sp.
CGCTAAAAGGAAATGGGCGCTGCTCACTGTTATACGTGAGAAATAATGTAATTTGATAAAGATACGTACTGAGATTTTGCCCGAATCTCAGTATCTGTTCGTTGACATTACCCGTCAAAATAATAGTCAGGAATTGAAATAACATGACGCCTATGACTAGAAATTTTGAAACACCGTAGATGAAAATGAAAAATAACATATAAAGTCCACGCTGCCAGATTTTATTCATTTGCAACCGCTGTTTGATTTCCTCTTTCATGCTTCCTCCGTTAAGTGGTGGGTTGCCTATATTTTACAACGCCAATCTCTGTTCTTATTTTTTTTCTACTCTGGCGATTGACTAATGCCATTGAAATTTCAGCGAGGACAGCGCAGTGTTGCGATCGGCCGATCAATTCGATGCTGTGGCAGTTTCAAGCTCATTTCATAGGAATTGGTGACGTTGTGGGTGAAATAGCTTAACAACAGATCATTCCCGGATGGATCGAGAGCAAGCACATAAAATTGTAAAAACAGAAAGATGAGGTGCTCCGGAAGATTGGCAAAAACTTGCTGATAATTCAGCAAATCGAAAGCCTGTTGAAAGTGATTCTGCGGGAAATTCAAAAATGCAAGGCTATACCCGTGAATGACCGGTTAACCAGGAACAGCGTATCAATAGAGTGCGGAAAGATATATTAGGGCAATTCATCGCGCAGTATATTGACGAAACATTATCTGAAGCCGATAAAGAACTGCAAGGGGGGTACGACTTTTTGGAGCCGTGTTTATCTCGCAATTTAGCATTACCGGTAATACCACGTTTACCGAATGCCAAATTCAAGCAATTGAAATTTGCAGCCGAGACAATGCATCAAGTTAGGCAAACGCTTGCCGGCTATATCGCTTTAGATGAATTTAGTCAGTAATTCAGGTTGCTGTGGCTTCAGCAAAATTTGTTGATACAGTTCTTTTGTGACATTTCAATGCGGATTGACCGTTCATACGATGGAGAAAGTAATGGTGAGAAGAAAAAATGGCTTTGCTGAAACTTTATTCAAAATAACTGCAACATTGCCTTGGTGGATGGGGGTCGCTCTTGCGGTTGTGGCTTACATTCTTTTACAACCTTATGCTGTTCTCGAGACGCCAATTCAAGCGGCTCCTGGACAGACCGGTCACGCGGTTGTCGAGCAAATGGGTAAAACGTTTGCTTATTACGGGCAATATATTTTACCGCTGTTATTTTTATCCGGCGCATTGGCAGCTTTACTTAAACAACGTAAACAGAATAGTCTTGTTCGAATTGCTGGTAGCGGAAAAACAGATGGCCTGTGGCGCGACATCAGTTGGAAAGATTTTGAAATGCTTGTCGGTGAAGTTTTCCGGATGCGAGGCTTTACGGTTATTGAGAATGACAGTGGCGGAGCGGATAATGGAATCGACCTGGTGCTTAAAAAAGATGGTGAAGTATTTCTCGTTCAGTGTAAACAGTGGCGTGCTTATAATGTGCCTGTCAATGTCGTGCGTGAACTGCTTGGTGTGATGGTTACAAAAAGAGCCTCGGGCGGTTTTGTTGTCACATCAGGTACTTTTACCTCGGCTGCACGGTCTTTTTCCAAAGGGCAGAATATTGAGCTGATCGATGGCTATATGCTCAAGGCAATGATTGGAAGAACACAAGAAATTGCTATCAATCAATCAGATACAGAAAATAAGGATGTTCAGGAATCTAGATCCTATCAATCCATTGTAGAGCCAAATTGTCCGAAGTGCGGTAATGCAATGGTCAGGCGTGTGGCGAGTAAGGGGGCAAATTCTGGGAAAATGTTTTGGGGTTGTGTTGAATTTCCAAGATGCCGCAGTATAAAGATCATTGACTGAAATAGCAGTAAGTTGAATTTGAAAAATTCTTCCATGGATGCATAAATTTTTCTGTTCGTTTTTTACTTTCAGACGGTTATGGATTTTCCAGTAACGGCTGCTCATCATAAAATGATTGCGCCATAACGATAGCTATCGGAGAATTCTTTTTTTAATCTTATTCTCCAGAGCTTGTATATGTATTTAAATTCTGTGCGCAACCTATTGATTTTTTGTGGCCTGTTCTTTTGTGCGATTGCTGCGAAAGCCAATCCGGTCGCGTGTTTTAATACCAATCTGGGACAATTTTGTATCGAACTGTTTGAAACGCGAACACCTATTACAGCAACTAATTTCATCGATTACATTTCTACCGATGCTTATACCAATGGAATTATTCATCGCAGTGTTCCCGGTTTTGTAATCCAAGGCGGGGGATTCAAGATCGTTGATACCGGCAACGGTAAAACAGTTGCTCCCGTAAGCACGTTTGCGCCGATCGTCAACGAATATAAAATTTCGAATACGCGTGGAACAGTTGCAATGGCAAAGCTTCCCGGGGATCCGGATAGTGCAACCAGTCAATGGTTTGTAAACCTTGCTGATAATAATCAGGGACAACAAAACCTGGATATTCAAAATGGCGGTTTCACCGTTTTCGGGCGTATTCTGTTCGATGGAATGGGCGTCATTGACGCTATTGCAAAACTTCCGGTTACCAATTTAAACCTGGGATTCAGTTTCCCTGAAATACCGACAATCAATTTCGATGGTTCAACCGTGCTAGTCAGTAATCTGGTTCAGATCAATCACGTCGAACTCATCAATGCTACAGGCGTATTCAGCGATGGAGTAGTCAGCTTTGCTGTTGATATTGGTACCAGCGAAGCGTTGGAAGTAGGATTGCGGCTTATTCAGGATAGTCCGGATTTAGTATTTGAACTTGATCCAGCTAGTGTCACAGTATTGCAAACAAAGCCGGAGGATATTGCGGCTTTCTCAAGTGCAAGCGGGATATTACATATCCCGTCGGTCATTATTAATTCCACTAGCGTCGTCAATAATGTTCAAATGCAGTTAACCAATGCGGAATCGTATCAGTTCACCTTGTTAAGCTTTGATCTCCCCAATTAGCGCATTAATTTATTAATTGTGCGGCATAAATTTTCATTGCACCGCTATCTGGCCGCTGTAGCCTGATCTAATTGCAAGCGGCCAGGGTTTTCCAGTTAAATGACTATCAGCAAATCGATGTGTTTTACCGATTTCAACATCATAAGTTCAACAGCTTTTGCACAGACCCAATTGATTCATCGTAATTCTGACTTTTTCTTCCATTGGCGGGCGCATTCCTGCTTTACGACCTGCTTCAAGCGCTACTTCCGGATCAATGCCTTTCTTGATTTGATAACTGGCCCACATAGCACCAGCCCGATTACCCGAACCGCAATGGATCAACACCGGTTTCTGTGCCGTTTCGATGGCTTTAGTGAATGCAGCTAACTGCTCTTCACTGATACCGGCAACTGTCATCGGTATATTGATATAATTCATACCATTACGATCTACGAGCGCTTTTTCGTCAGCAGTTCCTTCATTTGCGGTACGCATGTCAATGACTGTTTTGAAGCCGTGAGAGGCTAATGCTTCCACACCGCCAGTGCCGATCAAACCGGAAATTGCTATTTGTTCCGTAGCGCGGCTATAGTTTTGCACGGGAACAATTTGATGCCCGAACGGCACCCGCCCCGAAGCGTGCGCTAGAGCAGTGAACAAAAGCGCTGCTAGTACTATCAGATTAAAAAAGTATTTCATATAAACTCCATTTGCTATATTAAGTGAAAAAAGCTGTGATCACATTGTAGCTGTCCTAAATGATTAAATATAGATCATTCAAATCGATAGCGGCTACTTACATAGCACAATCCCAACGATGGTTTCAGTCAAGGAAATGGTATGTCTGAACAAAAAACTTCTCTATCCGGCCCAATCCCGGCGTGGCATAACTGTTCCCCGCAGCAGGTGCTGAAAACACTTAAATCTGGGGAAGAGGGGTTATCGCAGGCAGAAGCGGGCATGCGGCTTGAACGCTATGGTATCAATCAATTGCAACCTCCAAAATCGCAAAGCATGGTCATCCGGTTTTTACTGCAATTTCATAATGTGTTGATATATATTTTAATAGTTGCATCGGTGATGACAGCGTTTTTGGGACACTGGATCGACAGCGGTGTAATTCTTGGTGTGGTAATTATTAATGCAATCATTGGGTTTGTTCAAGAAGGTAAAGCTGAAAAAGCGCTCAATGCTATCCGCCGGATGTTGTCACTTAACGCGATTGTTCTACGTGAAGGGCAACGGCTACAGATTCCGGCTGAGCAATTGGTGCCAGGCGATATCGTGTTGCTGCAATCCGGTGACAAGGTGCCTGCTGATTTGCGTTTGCTCCATTGCAAAAACCTGCGTATCGAAGAAGCAGCTTTAACGGGTGAATCTGAACCTGTCGATAAATCCATTCACCCGGTCGATACCAACGTGACAATCGGAGACCGTTTCTGCATGGCTTATTCCGGAACGCTGGTGGTTTACGGTCAGGGCACGGGTGTGGTGGTTGCTACGGGCGATGGTACTGAGATCGGGCGCATTAGTGAAATGATCGCGCAAGTCGATAAGCTGGTTTCGCCGCTGTTGCGCCAGATGGCGGTATTTGGCCGCTGGTTGACGTTGTTCATTGTGTTGTTCGCTGCGGCAATTTTTGTATATGGACTGTTTCTTCGGGATTATCCCATCAGCGAGATTTTCATGGCGGCAATAAGCATGGCCATTGCCGCTATCCCTGAAGGATTGCCTGCGATCATGACGATTACGCTCGCGCTCGGTGTGCAGAGTATGGCAAGGCGTAATGCCATAGTGCGCAGATTACCCGCAGTAGAATCATTAGGTGCGGTAACTGTTATTTGCACCGATAAAACGGGAACCTTGACGCGAAATGAAATGACCGTTCAGAACGTGATGACGGCAGATAATCTATTGCAGGTTGGCGGTGTCGGTTATGAACCAAAAGGCGGCTTTAGCAGGGATGAAAAACAACTACAAATTACTGACTATCCCGATATGCTGGAATTATTCCGGGCGGGGTTGCTGTGTAATGATGCACGCCTGCACCCTGATGAGAGTGAATGGATCACCCACGGCGATCCTACAGAAGTGGCACTCATTACCTTGGCCATGAAAGCCGGGCTGGATCCTGATTATGAGCAGCAATCACAGCCGCGCATCGATGTTATTCCCTTTGAGTCGCAACACTGTTTTATGGCAACACTGCATCGCCATGCGGAACAAGGTTTGATTTATGTGAAAGGCGCGCCCGAAAAGGTGCTGGCGATGTGCAGCCACCAGCATTGCCAGGATGAGAATCAGCCGGTTCAGCCCGATTTCTGGCATGCGGCAATATTGCAATACAGTGCGGCGGGACAACGTATTCTGGCTATTGCTAGCCGCGTAGTGTCAGTGGAACAACAAACGCTTGCGTTTTCCGATGTGGAAACAGGGTTCACATTACTCGGATTGGTTGGAATTATCGATCCTCCCCGTGAAGAGGCGGTCTCTGCGGTTCAGCAATGCCATACTGCAGGGATACGCGTAAAAATGATTACGGGCGATCATCGTGCAACGGCTTGTGCAATTGGCGCGCAATTGGGCATTGGCGATGGGCAACGTGTGATTACCGGGGTCGAGTTGGAGGCAATGGATGAGAAGCAGTTACGTGAGGCTGCCGCGAACGTTGATATTTTCGCGCGCGCCAATCCGGAACATAAGCTACGGCTGGTTTCCGCATTACAGGGCAATGGCGAGATAGTAGCCATGACAGGGGATGGCGTAAATGATGCGCCCGCTTTAAAACGCGCCGATATCGGTGTGGCCATGGGACAAAAGGGTACAGAGGTCGCTAAAGAGGCTGCGGAAATGATATTGACCGATGACAATTTTGCTTCAATTGCTCACGCTGTCGAAGAAGGGCGTACTGTTTACGACAATATACGCAAAACCGTTGTCTTTATTCTCCCCACCAGTTGCGGCGAGGCTGGTATTTTGCTATTGGCCATTATTTTGGGAATGGCTTTACCTATCACGCCGGTGCAAATCTTGTGGGTCAATATGGTAACAACGGTAACATTAGCAATTTCACTTTCATTCGAGCGGCCGGAAAGAGATGTCATGTTACGTCCGCCTCATGACCCCAATGCGTCTATTTTGTCCGGTTTTCTGGTATGGCGTATTGTTTTTGTTGCGCTATTGATGATCTGTGGCGGGTTTGCATTATATTTCTGGGAAACCCAGCAAGGCTCAAGCGTCGAACTTGGCCGCACAGTGGTAGTGAATGTGCTAGTAATGTGTGAAATTGTTTATTTGTTCAATTGCCGTTATTTGACAGCTTCAGTGTTATCACGCCAGGATTTAATGGGCAATCGATATATACTGCTTGCCGTTGCGCTATTGCTGATATTGCAGTTATTGTTCACCTATTTGCCTGTTATGCAACAATTATTCGGTACCGTTGCGCTGGATGGCGCGGCATGGGGGCGTGTTTTGGCTGTCAGCTTGGCACTGTTTCTGCTTATTGAATTTGAGAAATATTTATGGCGATATCGTGGCGTGAAAAATTGGTGAGTGTTTATGACTCACCCCCATGCAAATAAAAAACATACATGTTGAGCAAGTAAAGAGTGAGTAGGCTTAAACTGATCCAGCCGATACTGGAAAATAACCGTGTGTTAGGACGGTATACCAGGCCAACAATGACAATTCCACTCATGACCACGGCGGACATGGCCGAATAGGCATGCAGTGGAGAAATGTATTGTAATAACGGGCCAGTTAGAAAGACTATATCTTCCAAAGCCAGGATGACAATGTTGAATAAATTGCTACCCAATAGATTGGCTATTGCCATGTCAAGTGCGCCCATGCGAAATGCGGCGATAGTTACGGTGAATTCGGGAAGTGATGTGATGGCGGCAATAAACAGCGTTCCGACAAAGGTATTGTGCCAGCCCATTGCCTCAGCCAGCCGCGTTCCTGCAAAAGGCAGGTATATTCCGGCAGCAATGACTATTATGGCAGACAGAACGTAACGTATGTAAACTTGATGCAGGGTGATTTGCGGATAGCGGTCTGCTGCATTTTCAACAAATGCTTTGAGTTGCGAACGCTCGTGTAAGTATAAGATACGCATGGCAATTATGTAGAATAATATGATTGCGGGCGTATAAGTGCCAATGTGCGCGATATCAAATCTGGCCTTTCCTGCCAACAGCACATTCAATCCAACAAAGCCAATCAGTATGACACTGAATCCTAGAGACAAGATATGACTAGGGCTGGCGCGCCGGTATAGCGACTCTTCGCGTACCAAAAAATCGAGAACGATCAGGATGGATAAATTGAATACACAACTGCCTAATATGCTGCCAACGGCAATATTGGTTTCATCAGCCAATGTGATAGCACTAATGCCGGTTACCAGTTCCGGTAATGACGTGACGGTGGCAAGCAGAATGAGCCCTATCCAACTGCCTGATAAACCGGTTTTGTCTGCAATGATATCGGCATAACGGCATAACCGGGTGCCTGCCCAGCCGATTAATGCAGCGCAAATGCTAAATTCAAGCCATATTAATAATGTATCGTGCATGCCGAGGTGTAAAATTCATTATTGAATGATGCAACGGGTTGTAACCGTTGGCGATTGAGTGTCAATGCGTATTCGATGAATTACAAAGCGCGTAATAAAGATTGGAGAAACGAATTAAAATTAAATCATGCCGCTTAGAAATTGACTCAATATTGTACCTTACGTATATTGCACTGCTGTAACCAAAGTCACCATTATCAATATAACTTAATGAATCTATAAAAAAATGACCGAAATCCGGCACGCTCAGAATCTATTGGATTTTATCGATAACAGTCCGAGTCCTTGGCATGCAGTTGCTTCAATTGAAACAGCGATTCAAGCATTTCAGTTTGTCAGGCTCGACGAAACGGGTCAATGGCAACTTCGAGCGGGAGGGAGATATTATGTCGTTCGTGACGATTCTTCAATAGTTATGTTTGTGTTGGGGCACAAATCGCCCGCTGAGTCTGGTTTCAAAATTGTCGGTGCGCATACCGATTCACCCGGATTACGGATCAGACCGAATGCAGCCATATCAGGTCATGATATGGTTCGGCTCGGCGTTGAAATTTACGGTGGACCGATTCTGGCCACTTTTACCGATCGTGATCTGAGTTTGGCGGGACGGATCAGTTTTATTGACGGTCAAGGATGCTTATCATACCGGCGGATCCGTTTTAACCGGCCATTGTTGCGTTTACAGAATCTGGCCATACACATGAACCGGGGCGTCAATGAAGATGGCTTGAAGCTGCATAAGCATAATGAATTGCCATTGCTGCTGGGTCAATTGGCCGGTGAGCAATTGCCGCAATCCTATTTTTTGAAGCTTTTGGAACAAGAAAGCGGTATCGGGGCAGAGCAGATTTTATCCTGGGATCTGGCGGTTTACGATACGCAGAAAGGTGCATTCTGGGGAGCAAACCAAGAGTTTTACGCCAATAGCCAAATTGATAATTTGGCTTCCTGTCATGCAGCAATGCAAGCTCTGTTGGACGATACCGTATTGGCTAATGCCGACAGCACGCTGGTATGCGCGTTTTTTGATCACGAGGAAATCGGCAGTGAGAGCCATATTGGCGCTGCCGGAAGCTTCCTGACGGACGTATTGCAGCGAATCAGCCTGACAACATCATCGCAGCGCGAAGATGCCGCACGCGCGCTAGCGCATAGCTTCTTAATCAGTGCCGATATGGCCCATGCCTATCATCCCAATTTCCCTTCGGCGTACGATGCCGATCATAAAGTTTTGGTCAATCAAGGCCCGGTGATCAAATCCAATGCGAACCGGCGCTATAGCTCCGACAGTATTTCCATCGCACATTTTATCCGCTGGTGCAAAGAAGCGGATGTTCCTTTTCAGCGTTATTCACATCGCAGTGACTTACCCTGCGGCAGTACCATCGGACCCATTGCTTCGGCCAAGCTTGGTATACGCAGCGTTGACGTTGGCTGCCCGATGTGGGCCATGCATAGCATTAGAGAGAGTGCGGGTGTAAAGGATCATGAATCAATGATTAAAGTGCTGAGAAGGTTTTTTTGCAATTGAGCGTGTGCAAAAATTCATTGCGGATTAGAGCCTTTGCCAATTAACGTCGGCCATCGTACCAAACCGGGAGTTTTTTCTTATCCTGCAAAGTTTTTTTGGGACTGAACATAACGTGGAATAATTGGCTTGCGATCTCACGACCCGTATACAGTTGTACTTTGCGTGGCGAAGTGACGAGAGGATGGCGGGTGAGAATGGTGAACTTGAGGCCATGTTTGCGTCCCCATTGCTTAAGTAACTGGCTCAAGTCGATTTCATCGGCGGCAAACAATTCCTGATTGAAGCCTCCGACGTCACGGAATGCACCGCTGCGGCATACCACCAGCGCACCGGAGGCCCAGTGAAATGTAACGGATAGTAAAGTCCACAATTGCATGGCGAGATTTCCCCACCACGGTAAGTCAGGCATGTGCATAACACTGCCGCAACCCACGTATTTTTTACTTTCAATCATTTGTAAAATATCGGCGATCATGCCGGGATTGAGGAGGCTGTCGGCATCGACAAACAGCAGCCAGTCGCCTGTGGCGGCTGCAGCGCCGGTATTGCGGGCGCGGCCGATTTGATTGATGGGTTCGAATACAACTTTTACGCCTGCCTCCTTGGCCAGTTCCGCAGTCCGATCCGTTGAATTATTGTCAACCACTATGATTTCATGCGTAAAACCGGGTTTTTTGCAAGTAGCCAGAGATTCTGAAATGGAATCGAGACAGTGCAGGATCAGGCGCTCTTCGTTGAAAGCAGGAATGACGATTGAGAGGTGCATAACTAAGTAATGCTGATTTTCACAAAAAACGTTATTATCGCGTAAGATTACATAAAAGCAAAAATCAGTATCACGTCTTAGGATAATAATAAAGAAAAACTGCTGGTGCCAGATCCACCTTTGTGAAAGCGCGGGATATGGGTATAGCGGATTAACAGGGGGAGTCTGAGCATGTGGTTGAGTTGCCATAGAGTTTTCACTGAGTCATTTTACTTTATTGATTTTAAAGCATTGATCGCCTTGTTTTTCCTGCCCGAACGCTAAATATCATCCCCTATGTCCGTCAATGATGAGAAGGGTGTCCGTTCCGATAAGGATACGTTCCATCAACATATTGCCCCGGCCAGTTATTATGAGCTGACTAATGAGGAGCAAAGCAGGATTCTCCAGTTTCAACAGGAAGTTTTGGAACTGGTGGTATTGGGAAATGACTATAAAGAGATTTGTGAAAAAGTTTGCTTATTAATCGAGCAGCTTTTAGAAGATGCCGTGGCAACTGTTATGTTATTGGATAAAGAAAAACAATGCATGAATGTGTTTGCCGCGCCAAGCGTTCCCCAAGCATGCATTATTCAACTGAATGGGCTGCGTCCGGGACCGGATACTGGCTCATGCGGCAATGCGGTTTTTCGCCAGGAAGCGGTTTTTATCGAAAGTACGCTCGATGATCCACGCTGGCAAAGTATCCGGCAATTGGCAATTGATTTTAATATCTTATCTTGCTGGTCGATGCCGGTGCGCAGCAAGGGCGGTGAGTGTATCGGCTCGTTTGCGTTGTCCAGTTTTGTGCGCCGCTTACCCAATACCTATCACCGTAAGTTACTGGAGATCGGATCATTCATTATCGGAATCGCACTTGAACAGCAGAAAGTGAATGAACAGTTGAATCTATCCAGCAAGGTTTTTGAAAATAGCGCCGAAGCAATCCTGATTACCGATGCAAACAAGGTGATCATTGCAATCAATAAGGCATTAAATAAATTAACGGGCTATACGGAAAAGGATGTGCTGGGTAAATCCGTGTCAATTATGATGTCAAAGAGACATAGCTCCAGGTTTTTTCAGAAAATCTGGGCGAGTGTTAAGCAATTCAATCATTGGCAAGGTGAGATTTGGAACAAAGACAAGCACAAACGGGAATATCCCGCATGGTTTAATATTACGCCAGTGCGAAGTAACGATGATTTAATTAATTATTATTTGATTAACTTTTCCGATATCACCGATAAAAAAAGATCGGATGAGATCATATGGCGCCAGGCTAATTACGATTCTTTGACCAGTTTGCCAAATCGCAATATGTTTTACGACCGGTTGAATCAAAGTATCAAGAATGCTGCACGTCTAGAAACGAAGCTGGCGGTCTTGTTTATCGATCTTGATCGCTTCAAAGAAGTGAATGATTCATTTGGACATAGCGTGGGCGATGCATTGCTGGTGGAAGCGGCTAGGCGGCTTAATAGCTGTGTGCGAGAAACGGACACCGTAGCCCGCTTAGGCGGTGATGAATTTACCATCATTTTGAGCGGGATCATTGACCAACGAGCTGCCGAAATCATTATCCAAACGATTTTGCTGGAACTGGTCAAACCTTTTCATTTGGGTACCAAGTTAGCTTATGTTTCTGCAAGTATAGGCGTCACTTATTTTCCTGATGACGCTAATAGTGCGGATTTATTAATGAAGAATGCCGATCAGGCGATGTATGCTGCAAAAAATAACGGGCGTAATTGCTGGAGTTGCTTTACGTCGAATATGCGGGTAGCGACAAAGATTCGTTCTAAGACTGCGTATGAATTGCGGTCAGCTTTGAGGGATCATCAGCTTTTTTTACTGTATCAACCGATTGTGGAGCTGGTAAGCGGTAAGGTTTATAAAGCCGAGGCATTGATTCGTTGGCAGCATCCCGAGCGAGGAACGATTGGCCCGAATGAGTTTATTAGTATTGCCGAAGAGACCAATTTGATCGCGGATATTGGCGATTGGGTATTCAAGCAGGCCGTCAATCAAGCTATGGTGTGGCAAGAAAATTTCAATAATGGTTTCCAAATCAGTATCAATAAATCGCCTAAACAATTCATAAGCAAAATGAGTGATTGGGTAAATTATTTGAACCGGCTTGGTATCAATGGGCAAAGCGTTGTCGTCGAAATAACTGAGAATTTATTGCTTGATGCGCATGAATTGGTTGTGAAACAATTGCTAAATTTTCGCGATGCGGGTGTACAGGTGGCGATCGATGATTTTGGTACGGGTTACTCGTCACTATCCTATTTGAAAAAATTTGATATCGATTATCTCAAAATAGATCAATCATTTATTGCTAACTTGGATAACGAATCCAATGACCGCATATTATGTGAGGCGATTATTACTATGGCGCACCGGCTAGGCATGAAAGTTATTGCCGAGGGTGTTGAAACGGTTTCTCAGAAGCAGCTTCTGACGGCAATGGGCTGTGATTATGGTCAAGGCTATTTTTTTAGCAAGCCATTAGCAGCAGACAAGTTTGAAGCTTATATTCAGCACCGGATTTGAGTGAGCGCTTAATCAGCTAGTGAGTGTAGATCTGGAGCGCACTGGAAAATAAAATTTTGAAATCCACTTTCTCTTTGATATTTTCTCAGAAATAAGTATTCTATCAACTGAGCAGTAATATTAAGAATATGTCAGTTAAAAATGGAGGTTGTATGAAAATATTGTTAGTTTTTGCATTGATGTTCAGTACCTATGCTTTCACTCAAAGCGGACATGATCATCAAGATAAAACCCAAAGTAGCGGTGACCAACATGGTGGCATGCATGATGATCACCATGGAAAAGGAATGCATGGTGGAGGAATGCATGGTGGGGGCATGCATGGAGGGGGACACAAATTAGATAAGGCTACGTTGAAACATTTTTTTGAACCCTTGCCGGACTCTATTATCGATGAAACAAAGAATGCAGCATTAATTAAACTGGGTAAAAAACTGTATTTAGATCCAATTCTCTCAGTGAACGATAGAATTTCCTGTAATTCTTGTCACCGATTGGATAATTTCGGTGTAGATAGCCAAGCAACATCACCAGGACATGATGGTAAGCGTGGCGGTAGAAATTCTCCAACCACGTTTAATGCGGCTTTACACATCGCCCAATTTTGGGATGGGCGTGCAAAAGATGTCGAAGAGCAGGCATTGGGACCAATTTTGAATCCCATTGAGATGGGCATGAAATCTGATACTGACGTTATCGACAAACTGAAAAAAGTGGACGAATACAAAGCAATGTTCGCAGAAGCATTTAAAGGTGAAAAAGATCCTATTGTATACACTAACGTAGGTAAAGCTATTGGAGCCTTTGAACGTACGCTTCTAACGCCTTCCCGGTTTGATGATTATCTCAAAGGCGATGAGAAAGCGCTAAATGATGCTGAAAAAAGAGGCTTGCAAAAATTCGTTCATATGGGATGCGCTAATTGTCACAATGGTGTAGCAATTGGCGGTAATTCGTATAAAAAAATCGGCTTGGTTGAGCCCTATGAAACTAAGGATATGGGCCGGTTTGCTGTGACAGGATTGGAAACTGACAAGAAAGTATTTAAAGTACCAAGCCTAAGAAACATTACTAAAACAGCACCTTATTTTCACGATGGTTCTGTTGCCACTCTTGACGAAGCCATTCGCGAAATGGCGGAACACCAATTGGGACGTGAGGTGGGTCCAGGATTCGTTGATGATGTCAAAGCATTCTTGGGGTCTTTAACGGCTAAAGGTAAAGAATAAATCCACAATCGCTCTCATGAATTTGGAGCAAGTCTTAAGAGGGGGCTTCTGAACAAGCTTAATCTTCATACCGAATGAAGTGAGGAATCATATATCAATCAGTTGTGTGGTTTCTAATTGCGTTTGAAATAATTGCTGTTCATGAGCTCCCTAAATAAAACAGTGTCAAAATTCCGATACCGCGATTTCAATCAAAATAAATGAGATGATGGAATAACCATGAGATTTACAACGGTAGTAATGATTGGATTAGTGGTTTTTGGGCTTTTTGCTTGTGCGAGTACCCGGCCTGTTTTATACCCCAATCAGCATTTTCAATCAGTAGGTAAAGAAGTTGCCGAACAAGATATTGAAGCTTGCAAGCAATTAGCTGAATCATCAGGTGCCAGGACAGGTAGTGGCAGAACTGGCGATGTTGCAACCAGCACGGCTATGGGTGCAGGAGTAGGTGCTGCAAGTGGCGCAGTCGGGGGTGCGATTTACGGCGCAGCCGGTCAGGGTTCACTCATAGGCGCGGCTAGCGGTGCCGTTGCAGGATTACTCAGGGGAATACTCTTTGCTTTCAAACCTTCACAGCCAAATCAGGCGTATGCTAATTTTGTGATTCGTTGCTTGCAGGAAAAAGGCTATGAAGTTACGGGGTGGCAGTAATAGTGTTGTAATTATGAGACACTGTAACTTAATCAATTGGCAGGAATTAAACGCCGCCCGCAATTTTTGCAATTAATAGCGCCAATATACCCAGCAACAAAATAATCACCCACTTGAGGTGGTGTGCAATATTCCGTAATAGTGACTTGGTTTCTTCATCCATGATGTTTGAGTCATTTTTTTGTTAATGTGATTAGTATATCTAAAATAAATGCGTTGCAACACACTTGCTATGGTTTTGTAATGCAATACATTTTTAGGTAAAAATTTTCAATAGTTATTAATACCTTATTTTTAAATAAATAACGTATGTGCACGTGACTCCTTGCATTGGATGGACTCCAGGAAATGTTGAACCGAAGTTTTTCTTGCCTACTGGTGCGTTTATAATCTTCTTAGTAGACGCGGTCCGACATTGTTAATTGTTGCTGAGCAGGGTACCTATTTAATCCAATCAGTGATTTCCCGGTGCTGATTTCCAGTTTCAGTTTTGGAATTATTGGGAAAAACTGTGTCTAATCATTAATTCTTCAATTATCGTGACGTGATATCAATAGGTTTTCTTAATAAATACTGCGTGGAGGTTACTGCAATGATTAAAGAGCTTTCCTTTGATGATGATGTTTACTCTACTGAAGGTGACAACTTCGAAGATGAATTACTGGATAGTAAGATTCCTGTCGGCCGGTTTGCGAAGATAATAGATGAGTTTGAGGCAACTAAAGATGATTATGAGAATTACGAGGATGATACCGATCTTGATTCTCTGGGGTTGCATTGATCAATAAATTTTCAGTTGCTTGTTCATGTAGACGGGCTATCTATTAGTTTAAGGTCATTTTGTTTTATGGACGGTGAGAAATGGCTTCTACTAATATAGAAATTCTGGGAAAGAAGGTTTGTTATAAGGGGTTTTTTCGCCTGGAATGTTATCGTCTGCGTCATCGATTATTCAATGGCGGTTGGAGTCAGCCATTGGTGCGGGAATTATTCGAACGTGGTCATGCTGCTGCCGTTCTGCCATACGATCCTATTCGTGACGAAGTTATTTTGATCGAGCAATTTCGTATTGGGGCATTGAATGCATCGGGTGGTCCATGGTTGTTGGAAATTGTGGCCGGTATGATCGATTCCGGCGAAACAGCTGAAAAAGTTGTAAAGCGCGAAAGCATGGAAGAGACCGGTTGCGCCGTTACCGATCTGATTCCATTGTATGAATTTCTGGTGAGTCCTGGCGGTACGACAGAACATATAACTTTATTTTGTGGCCGGGTTGACTCGTCGCTGGCGGGTGGCATATACGGAGC
This sequence comes from Nitrosomonas sp., assembly GCA_008015565.1. Taxonomy (GTDB): domain Bacteria; phylum Pseudomonadota; class Gammaproteobacteria; order Burkholderiales; family Nitrosomonadaceae; genus Nitrosomonas. The sequence continues at coordinate 15,560 of SSFV01000114.1, forward strand.
CAGCGAAGAAGGCGAAGATATTAAAGTTCATGTCGTCAATCTAAATACCGCGTTAGTGATGCTGCAGTCGGGTAAAATCAATTCAGCCAGTGCAATCATTGCTCTGCAGTGGTTGGCGCTTAATCGCCATAAAGTGAAAACGCAATGGTTAACTTGAAATGAGCTATTGCGAGTTCTAAATCTTAAGTTCATCGTGGTTTCTGAGCTATTAGTTGCTTCAGAAATTTTCTAAATCGACGAATTGCTAGGATAAATTTTTTCTAATCGTCAATTCACACGCCTTAGCAATATGCTCTACTAATAGCATCTTTAGCCACTGTCGCATGGAGGTTGACATGGTAATGAGAAAGCCTGCTGTTGATAATCCGAGTCATATCAAATCCATTGATATTGAAATTGATGATGAGAGCGTTCTGGCAGATGGAATGATTGCTGATAGCCGGATTGTGAAACTTATTGACGAACTGGAAGCTAGTAACGATGATTCTGAAGATACTAGTGAATAGTTTAGATGACGTGAATAATCTGGGTAAGTGTTGTTGAACGATTAATCGGTGAGTATTAATGGGTCTTGGTGTGCCGGGTTTGTGTAATGTTTTTTTCATTCACCTGATTCATTTGCGCATACACAATTTCGCCCGCGTTTTTTTGCATAATAAAGTTGCTGATCCGCAAGGCAGATTAATTCATCAAGAGACGTTTCAGTATCTTTCATATGCGCTACGCCAAAACTCGCAGTGAGTGAAATTTGTTCGTCTGTAGGGGAATACAGTTGGACGGCAGAAATTTTGTTACGCAACCGGTCGGCTAAAGTTACCGCGTCTGCCAGTTTGGTTTCGGGTAAGAAAATTAGAAATTCTTCACCTCCCCACCGTACTAAAATATCGCCACTTCGTGCTTCTTTGTGCAAAGTATCAGCGAGAAGAATTAATACTTGATCGCCAAAAGCATGACCATAATTATCATTCAATAACTTGAAATCATCGATATCGAGCATAATCACTGAAGTGTGGCTGTTGTTTCGTAAACTTAATGCCCAAATTGGTTTTACAAATTTGTAAAATGACCGGCGGTTGTTCAGATTGGTTAATGAATCAATACCAGCCATTTTTTCTGCAACCAGTTTTTCGGTCTGGTTAATGTTAAAACGTTCGGTCAGAGCCAGTGCAAGTATTATGGCGTCACTCATCATGCCTATTTCGACTGCTCGATAAGTGAATAAATTAAAAGGAATAAATCCCCAGACAGCATTTGCTGTGATAATTCCTCCGCATAGCGTGCAAGCTGATGCAATTAAGAAATATTTTGCAAACTTATTGTCAAGTCGTAGTGAAATGACACCCAATATGATCATCAACACCGAAGAAATCAGAATAAAAGAAAGAGAAGTTAGTAAGGTAGTTGCATAGCTGCTTGAAAGCATTAACAGAATCATTAGCGTACTGAAACTCAAGCAAAACCCGATTATCATACGGTAAACATGAATTGAAGTTGCCTTGATATTGAGAAATTGCGCTGCAAAGACTAATCCACATATGCAGCAAACAGCGATCAGGACAGGGTTTGACCATTGTTGCCATGTTGGTAAATCCGGCCATAGCCATTGATAGCCGTGACCGGTATAAGCAATGTTAAGAATTAGAAAACTTAACAAATAAATGGAATAGAACAAATAAGAACTGTTGCGTAATCCGATATACAGCATAAAATTGTAAATAATAAGCGCTAGTAAAAAACCATATACAAAACCATAGCTGTAGTTCTGGGCAGTACTTCTATCAGCAAGTTCTTCGTTACTCAGGAAATAAATGGGTAATAGTAAAGCATCTATTGATTGCACACGGATTAGAACGGTGGTTTCACCCGTTTCGTAGCTGTGATCCGTGACGAAGAAGCGATGGTTGATGGCGCGCGCTGAAAAAGGTAGGGTATCACCCATTTGATAACTGCTGATCAGTTGGTTTTGCTGGAAATAAAAAATATCGATGTTATCCAGCCAGGCAATCTCAAATACGAGGTTACGATGAATAGCGTTGAGTTCAAAGTTTTTAACTTGCAAGGCGAGCCATATGGGTTTTGAATTGATACCAAAGTTAATGATGGACTGATTGACTGAAGAAAATTGTCCATTCTTAAAAGCCTCTAGTGCAGCAAGAGGATCTAACTGAAAATCTTCATTTCGATAGACCAGGAAATGTTGACCGATGGTTTCTTTGTATTCTTGCGAGGTATCAAGAGTCTTGGCATTTATTGGCAAGATCCATATGAATATTAGGATAGCAATACCAAGTATCAAAAAACAAAAACTTTTCATGCAATGAAATAAGTTATCGAGGTGATAGATAAAATGATATACGATTATTCGAGGTAGGGTGAATGATGCGTATTGATGGGTCTATCATGTGAGAATTGTCCTACGCAAGAGCCGTATATTATTTGGTTTCTCCACTGAGGTAAAGAGAAAACCGGAGCTTTGCAGAAAACGAATAATTTTATCCTAACCTGGAAATGATTAATAATGATGCGTATTTGAGCATTTGTTTTACTAGGAATGGCCTCAGCGATATGAAATTGACCAATTTACATGATTTTAACAATACGAGCTTCAAACTGGCGTTAGCATCTGCATTCATAATGATTCTGGCGGTATCGGGTCATCGGACCGGGTTTTTAACATTTCAACTTGCATTGGCGGGGCTTGCGGTTGGCTCGTTAATCGCGCTGACGGCAATAGTTTTTGGATGGATTGAGAGCGTCCGCGCCAGAAAAGAAAAAAAAGCACAAACAACGCCAACTGCCGCGGGCGCAACACTGGGTTTCTTAATTATCATGCCGGTGTTGATAACGATTTTATCGAGTATTGGAGCACCGATGATTCATGACATCGCCACGGATCTGGAACATCCTCCGGAATTTATTGCAATCAAGGCGCTACGATCGGCTACGGATAATCCTCTAGAGCGCAGTCAGCCCGGCAATCTCGCTGCTTTACAAAAACAGGGCTACCCGGATATTAAGTCATTATTGATTGACCGTCCACTTGATATGGTGTTCGAGCAGGCCGTGAAACTAGTTAAAAAGCGGGGATGGGAAGTTATTGTTATTTCTGCCGCAAATGGCAGAATTGAAGCGACGGATACTACACCGATTATGGGCTTTAAAGATGATGTGGTAATTCGCGTTAGCAGGGACGCAAACCGGACTCGTGTGGATATGCGGTCGGTTTCCCGGGTTGGAAAAGGGGATTTGGGAACCAACGCTGCGCGTATTCGTGCATTTCTAAATGACTTGATAAGCGATTGATGGCCGTCGAGACGGAAAATGCTATCATCAACGAATAATTAATTTATCTTTAAAATTATGGTTAATCCTACTACTGTTCATTTGATCGGCACTTTGCTGTTTGCCCTGGCCGTTATACATACTTTTTCGACTAAATTTTTTGAGCATTTGGCGCATACCCACCCGCGTCATGCAGGGGTATGGCATTTGCTGGGTGAAGTTGAGGTGGTATTTGGATTTTGGGCATCTGTTTTAATCGTTTTTATGTTTGCCGCTAGCGGCAAAGAGGAAGTAGTCGACTATCTCAATTCACGTGATTTCACCGAACCCATGTTTGTGTTTGTGATCATGGTGATTGCTGGGACGCGGCCCATTCTGGATTTCACGGCGGCTACCGTTAAATGGACGGCGCGCTATTTGCCTTTGACTCAGGGCATGGCAATGTATTTTTTAATCTTGGCATTGGTGCCGTTGCTGGGATCGTTTATCACTGAACCCGCTGCAATGACCCTGGCAGCTTTGATGCTGCGCGATATGTTATTCAGCAAGTCGATTTCTACAAAATTCAAATATGTGACAGTAGGGGTTTTGTTTGTGAATATTTCCATAGGTGGCACACTCACCCCATTTGCGGCGCCGCCGGTTCTAATGGTGGCAGCCAAATGGGATTGGGATTTTATGTTCATGGTTTCCAATTTTGGCTGGAAAGCGGCTTTGGCTGTAGTGTTTAATGCCGGTTCGGCGATGTTGCTGTTTAAAAACGAATTGAAGCATCTAAAACTTGAAGTTGCGGCCACCGGAACACCAACGCCGGTGCTCGTGGTATTGATTCATATAATGTTTCTTGTCTTGGTTGTGCTATTTGCGCATTACGCCGTACTTTTCATGGGTGTGTTCCTGCTTTTTCTGGGTTTTGTGACAGCCTATGAACGCTATCAGAATCCGCTGATTTTGCGTGAAGCGTTATTGGTGTCTTTTTTTCTGGGCGGTCTAGTAGTATTGGGCGGGCAGCAGCAATGGTGGCTGCAGCCGCTGTTGATGGATATGGACGACACAGCCGTATTTTTTGGTGCGGCAGCATTGACAGCGATAACCGATAATGCTGCGCTGACTTATCTGGGATCATTGGTCGAAGGATTAACGCAGGAATTCCAGATAGCATTGGTTGCCGGCGCGGTAACAGGGGGAGGTTTGACAGTGATCGCCAACGCCCCTAATCCCGCGGGTTTTGCCATACTGCGCGAGAAGTTTGATGACCAAACTATCCATCCGCTCGGATTATTGATTGCGGCATTGCCGCCGACGCTGGTGGCGGTGATTGCATTCCGGGTGCTTTAACAGAAGCCGTTATGAAACTATCCGCGCTATAGTGCTGCGCTGTTAGAACAAACTTAAAACGGTCTTATGTACTACACTTACACTGCGTTTTCTTCTGTTTTTACCCTGTCATCGATTGCCCCCGAGTACCTGTGTTAGTACTCAGCGAATAGATCTGCATGTGTATTGAGTGCTTTTTTATTTCGGGCTAAGTAGTAAGTAAAGGTCTCAAAATACTTACTCCTTCATGGTGAGTTATTACCTCTTTATTTTTCTTTTTCAGTCATGTGACAAAAACCACAGATTTAGTAATGCCTCCCTACATAAAATGAAATTAGGAATAAGGGATTTCATAAATTATTCCTAAATCTTTTTGATGGTAGTTTAAAGACAAAGGAGAATGAGATGGGATGGCTCAATCATAATAATCTGCAATGTAGTTTAAAAAAAATAATACATGTTTTATGTATGTTCTTTTTTTTAAATTTGCATCTTCAAGCCGCTGAAGAACCGATTGCAAAAATAGGTCATGGCGCTTTTTTTGATCATTCTGGCAAGCAAATTCCATTGACACTCGAATTTGTAGCAAAAGCCCAGGAATGGTACAAGGCAAAGTTTTTGTCAGATTTAAGCTCGGAAAAACTATTAGACTTTTCTATCTTAGAAAGTAAGCTCAATTCAGAAAATAAATCGATGGACCAGAATAGCTTAATTGTGCAACAGTATTCCTTAGAGTGGATGTTAATGAATTCTAAACTATTATCATCGGATTTCAGAATGATAGGGAAAATGAGGGCGTTGAAAAGCGCCCTGCTGTGGAAAATTCCTGAAGATGTTGAGAATTCAGAGAATTTCGTGAAAGAAAAATTTAAACTTGATTCTTCAATAGAAAATAAACTCAAAATATTTTCTGAAAGTAATATGCAATTACTTGGATATACCTCAAATCGAGGTCAGGATTATATTGATGAATGTAAAGCGGCAGGTGTTCCAATTCCTCCTCCTATTGGCGTGATGGATCCAGAAGGGTTGAATGGATGGAAAAGCCAAGGCTTTATTCCAAAAGATATCCAATTTATTGTAGGAACTCCGGCAGAATTTAGAACATACCAAAGTCTTTCGCCTGCTGGGATGTGTGTTGCTTTACCTAGGTATTCAGATGATAGTAAAACCACGGTGGCACTGGATGGAGTAATCTGTTTAGGTGAGTCAACATCTAAAGCTTGCTTCTGGGATAACCAAATGAATGGGTTGGGTTTTTCGTTTCAGTCAGGTACTGTCATTCCCATTGGAGTTCCTGATTTAACTGTGAATTCAGCCGGCTTATATCAAGCTGGAGGTAAAGAATTAGAAGGAGGCACTGGCGGCGTATGCACTGATTGTCATCAAGGTAAGAATCCTTACATAATTCATCCTAATGCCAATTTGGGCAATAAGTTGATGGGTGAACTGAGTTCTATTTTGCCGACATTTCCAAGGGCGTATTACGAACCCATCGTGCCGCAATCCTGGAGTCGTAATAAGCCTGCTATATCCTCAGCCGATCCAGTTCCCAGTAGCTGTGTGGGTTGCCATAGTAGTAATGGAGTTGCCGGAGCATTTCCTCAGCTATCTGTAGACACACGCGGGTATTGTGACACTATTCTGAAGCCGGCAATCAATACGACCATGCCTCCTGGTTCTCCTGGTAGTCTTGCTACTACTGCCGAAATTCAAAACTTTCTGAAATTATGTGATCAGCCAGCTGGAAAATTCCAGAATTTCAATGTGGAAACATTCAGTCCGTGGTCGGGGTATAGCATTCCGAATGGACTGTGGCTACCTGGGGATATAAACGGGGATGGCAAGACGGATATAGTGCATGCGGTGCAAGGAAGCGATTATGTGCATACGTGGCTATCCAATGGAGATGGTACCTTTACGGTAGGAACCTTCAGTCCGTGGTCAGGGTATAGCATTCCGAATGGACTGTGGC
>SSFV01000091.1 GCA_008015565.1 Nitrosomonas sp.
ATGCAATTTTTAAGTAATTACTTAGTTAAAAATAAGTAATATCCGGCTATACCAGCGCTTTTCCTTTTCCTATTATCAAAAAGGAGAGAGTAAGGTGAATTGTATTCATCAGCTAAAGACTGATTACACGTTATTTTTTCCAAAGCAACAACAAAAACAAGCAAGGCAGCTTTTCACGAAAAATTACAAAAGGGCATACATTATGAGGTCACTAGAGAGTGAACAAACATCGTTTGGCATAGGTAAAAAATTTTTTATTACTATCGCCTTGATGGTCATGCTGATTGGATTGAGCATACAACCGGCAAAATCAGCATTGACCAATAAAGGCTTAATACACCCTGTCAATCATTTTCCAACCTGGTTTTCCGATGCCAACGGCGTCACTTTGCAGTTATGTCTGGATGGAGACGGAGCCACCGGTATGTGTTTTTATGATGCAGTCATACCCGGCAATTCCACTTCCGAAGCAACCGGCTTTGGCGCAGAAGCATTCTGGTGGTCTGCGGATGCACGTTTGGATCTGGCCGGAGGCGGTAGAGCATTGCTGGTCTTGGCATTGGAAGCGGCATATGGAGCTGGGGATCCTGCGCCGAACGATCAATTTGCATTTGGGCGTATCCGTATTCGAGCCGATGTGCCGGAGGATGGAGAGTACAAAATATGGCATCCATATCTCAATGAAGCCAATGGCTGCCAGCCGGAAGTTTATAACGCTACGGCCGGCCCCAACGGTATTAACGTAACACGGGATATAGGTGGAGGCGCACCGTTTGAAACCATGCTAGCCGGTGAAGTCGGTCCGTTCCTGGTATGGGATCCGGCAATTACGCCCGCTGCACCCGCTGGCTATGTGGGTGATCCCAATGTCGAGCATGAAGTGATCGGCGGTCATTGCAATATCAATTACTTCCGCATCGAAGCTGCAGCGGGGGTTGATTTGGATGGTAACGGTAATAATTTCGTGCAAACCAACTTGTTTGCAGTGCAAGGTAAAGTTTACGACGAAACCAATACCCCTCCCGGTATTGAACCTGTTCGGATAACTTATTTCCGCAGCACGAACACCAACACTGGCGTCACCACCTCGCGCATCAATTCATGGGTGAAAGCGCCACCTCAAGCGGCGGTTAATCTTACTCATCCGATAACCAATCAGAAATTTACGATGACTTACGATGGCGACAGTTCGTTCTTTAGACGCTTTAATTTAAGTGCTGCCAATAGCCTTAATATGCCCACGCAAATGTCGGTTACCGCTACAAGTCCCGGAGGACTCAGTAACACGCAGAGCGTCAATGTTACCGATTATGTGTCGCTTGAGACGATTACCTGGACACCGGCAACACAACGGTTAAGAGTTATCGCGCTTACTAGTGACAAAATAGCGTCCAGCGCGGGAGAGATCCCTCAACTCACGCTGAAGTTTGGCGCATCCAGTTTTTCAATGCCGCAATCCGGTGCAGCCGGCCGCTACGAAATATTCGTGGATGGTATTGCAATACCGCCAGCTTTTGTTACGGTGACATCTTCAAAAGGTGGGATTGATACGAAAGGAATAGCGGATTAAATAACATAGAGTGCGGTATAAAAACAGGTAAGAAACCCGATCAACGGAAGACAAATCGGGTTTTGCGCCTGTTTTTCCTAGCGCAGTGATATTTCAAATTTTCCGGCCTACTTGTTTATGAAAGCCGTGTAGGCATAGTTAGTACATTTTCCCGGACTGGCTGATGTTTTAGATACTTAGCTATCTATCATTCAAATATTAATTTAATATCAGCAGCCTGCAATAGATTTTGCTCTGTACTCAAATCAACAAACGTTAAAGGGTGCTCATCCAGCCAGCCTGTAGGGAAATCCAGGATGATACGGTTTTTATTCGCACTGATATGAATTTCCGGAAGGCTGCTGTTAGATCGGCTACGATGTAACAGCACAGCCAGTCTTAACAAAACACTTAATTTGATAACCGGTGTTCTTATTGAAATGGTTAGCGATTCAAATTCTTCCAGTGGAAACTTACGCCGGTGGCTTCGTACCAGCATCGCAAGCTTCATCTGTTCCTGGCGTGAAAAACCAGCCAAATCGGAATTAGCTATCAAATAAGCGCCATGCCGGTGATATTGATTATGCGCGATTGATAAACCGATTTCATGTATTAATGCACCCCATATCAGTAACTTCAAATCCAGCTTCTGATCCAGCTCCCATTCTGTTTTTACCTGATGAAACAAAGTCTCGGCCGTGTCTCTAACGCGGCATGCCTGCTCCATATCCACTCCATATCTTTGTGACACGGCTGCGATGGTCTTGTCTCGAATGTCTTCATTGTGCACCCGGCCGATCAGGTCATATAACAATCCTTCTCGCAACGCACCCTCTGAAATGTCGATTTTGTCCAAATTAAGTGCTTCAAAGATACCGCATAAAATCGCTACACCACTTGCAAACACCGGTTTCCTGCGCTCGGACAAGCCAGCAAAATTTATTAGTGCAGAATCGCCGATGGCGATCAGTGATTCCATTAATCGTGTCAGTGCCGAAGCACTGATACCCGAATCGCACCACCCTTGCGCTTGCACGACATCGCGAATGGAAATAATAGTACCTGATGAACCGATTGCATAATCCCAGCCCATTTTCTTATATGCAGTTACAATCGTTTCAAGTTCTTGCATTGCAAACAAAATGGCTTTCCGCATACGCTTGGGTTTTATTTTGCCATCTTCGAAATAACGCTGTCCCATATTGACGCAGCCCATGTACAAACTCTCGGTATAGTAGGTGTCGAAACCACAACCGATAATCAGTTCAGTGCTACCGCCGCCGATATCAATGACCAGGCGTTTATTGGCATCATCATACAGACTATGCGCCACGCCAGAATAAATTAGCCTGGCTTCCTCGCGTCCCGCGATGATCTCAATCGGATGACCCAACGCGCTGTGTGCTTTAGCCAAGAAAACTCCGCTATTACGCGCTTGCCGTAAAGTATTAGTGCCTACAGCACGCACGTTCAAATGCGGAATTTCCTTGATGCGTTGACCGAATCGCTGTAAACATTCCAGTGCCAGTTGCATGGATTGCTCGGACAATTCTTGTTTATCATTCAATCCTGACGCTAATCGAACCATGTCTTTCATGCGATCGATCACTTGAAGGTGACCATCCACTAGATTGGCGACAATCATGTGAAAACTATTTGATCCTAAATCTATAGCGGCATAGGATTCATCCATAGGGGGTGTCATAATAATAAAATTGGTTACGCGAATGAGGTCTTAAAAAGAATTATGCCAAAACATCAACTCATCATCATGCGGCATGGCAAGTCGGATTGGTCAGAACAAGGCAAACCGGATTTTGAGCGTCCTCTGACAATGCGCGGTAGAAAAGCAGCCGAGAAAATGGCCAAGTGGTTGAAACGCCAATATCGTGCCGATCGGATCCTATGTTCGCCTGCACTTAGGGCAAAACAAACTTGTCAGTTCGTTGTTAAGCATCTCAAATTATCCGAGCAGAATATAATCTGGGAACCCTCACTCTACGAAGCTTCCGTTGAACATCTAACCGCCGCAATCAATACCTATAGCAAAGATATTCATTCGTTGTTACTGATCGGCCATAATCCCGGTCTTGATCAATTACTTTGCTATTTATCGCAGAACCCGCCACCCGTTAGTGATAGCGGTAAAATATTAACCACTGCTGCTGTTGCAGTCTTGGATTATGGCGCGCACGCCATTACAACAAAACCACATTGCGCTGCCCTTGAATGTTTAGTGAGACCAAAGGAATTAGATCTTCTGTAACCAATTAACTCGTTTCGATTACGAAAACAACTCAAATCTCATCCTTGATAAATCACTAGGATTTCTTTTTGGCTTTACCTTTGTTTTTACCACTCTTCTTCTTTCCTTTGTCTTTGTCTTTGTCTTTCTTTTTTGCTTTGTCTTTTTTCTTATCGTCCTGCTTGGTTTTCTTACCTGCTGTTAATTCTACTTTAACTGGTGCTGAAACCTGACTGGATTTAACTGTACCACTTGCAACTTTTTTAACAGTTGCTTGTGTGCTGCTTTTGGTAGAAGCAGTCATTTGTTTTGCAGCCTTCTGCAAGCAATCCGCGGCCGATTTTTTAACCGTACGAGCGCGTATATCGCCGTTAAACCCCGGTATTTTTTGTAATTCCGCCAAACTGGCCGATGCCAGCGCTTCAACTGTCTTGATATTATGTTTGGCTAATAATTTAGCTGTAACAGGACCGATTCCAGATACATCCGTTAATTTCACCATGTCCAGACTCCAGTTTACTTGAAAAAGCTCATTATAATCACATCATTACATAAGTCAATGAAATTAATAATCAAATTCCCGCAAGCAAACTTTATTGTATCCAACGCTAAAAACCTAACCTTCCGGCAAACGCTCCGTTGTAAATAGAATGAATCAAAATTCGCCCGCGACCTGGATTATCCATATCCTACGATTTATTCTTCAGCATATCTTTAAGATCCGCAAAAGGATTGAATGTGGCTGCTGTTTCAGTGTTAACACCTTCAATGCGTCCCATAGAATCTTTTAATTTGGAGTGCTCATGCTCATGGCAGTAAGTACAAAGCAGTTCCCAATTGCTGCCATCCGGCGGATTGTCGTCATGATTGTTGTTCTTATGATGGACTTCAAGCAATTGTAAATTTTTATGATCAAATGTCCGGGCACAACGGCCACATACCCACGGAAACAACTTAAGCGCCTGCTCACGATAGCCTTGTGCACGTTTTTCCGCATTGCGGCGCGCTTCCAAAACAATTTTATCTAACCGGCTCGTATCCTTTGCCATTTAATCTGCCACTTTCACAATGTCGCTAGTAAACGTTTGTTAATGACTCTTTAGTGTCCCGCATAAAGCCTATTCACTTCCGCCTGGTATTTTTCCAGGACTTTCGCGCGCTTCAACTTCAATGTCGGGGTCAGCAAACCATTTTCTACAGTCCAAGGCTCTTGAACGATTGCAACACGGCGGATTTTTGCATAACCAGGAAATTCACTTGTTTGTTGCGTAATTTTTTCCAGCAAAATTTCTTCAATCTGCTGTCTTTGCTGCGCGTTCGTCAAGTCTCCATCCAAACCATAATGCGCCATGAATTCTTGGCGCCGGCCGAAATTCAATACGGCCAATACGCTCAAATAGGATCGCGATTCTCCGATCAACATAACTTGCTCAAACAACGGATCGCGCAATATGGCCGCCTCCATATCCGCGGGAGGTACTTTTTCACCGGTAGATAACACGATAATTTCTTTCAACCGCCCTGTGATAGTGATATGCCCTTGCGCATCAATCGAGGCGATATCGCCGGAATTCAGCCATCCATCCTGCGAAATTACCGCTTGGGTAGCTTGCGGATTGTTCCAGTAACCAAGCATCACATTCGGGCCACGGATTAGTAATGCCTTATCCTCTCCCAACTTGACTTCCACACCCGGAATCGGCAAGCCGACACTGGCTGGAACGTTATCCGTCAACCGGTTGGCACAAACCACAGGACTGCTTTCGGTCATACCGTAGCCTTGCAGGATAGGCAATCCCAGTCCTATGAAAATGCGTGAAACTTCAGCCGATAACGCAGCACCGCCGCTCATGACAAAACGCAGCCGTCCTCCCAACTTTCCTATTACTTTATCTGCAACCAATTTCTTTAGCACGGGCCAGAATAAATGGGAAAATTGCCACTTTCCCCTTCTTTGTTGATGTTCGAAACGGCTGTAGCCGACGGCAACGGCGGTATCGAACAACCACCGCGCCAATTCGGAACCTTCAGCAAGTTTTGCACGAATTCCTGCATAAACCCGTTCATAAATACGCGGCACAGAAATCAATAGCGTAGGCCGGATGGTCAACAAATCTTCTTGTAACTGCGGAATCGACCGCGCATATGCAATCGTGGCCCCGGCCATCATCGGCACATAATAACCAGAGGTACGCTCAAAGGTATGCGACAACGGCAAAAAGGATAACAACAAATCGTCGGCTAAAACCGGTACCACCTGTAAGCAACTATCAGCGTTACTGAGTATATTGTGATGACTGAGCATAACCCCTTTGGGCCGGCCCGACGTGCCCGATGTATAAATAATCGTTGCAAGGCTGTGCGGATCAGTGGGTACGTGATGCACTTCACCAGCCTGCGCGGGAAGCCAATCCCAAGCCGATACGACAACATCGTCGCGTAAATTCATATCACTTTGCTCAAAAGATTTAAGCAGAACGACACGCCGCAATCCCTCGATCTGGTCGCGTATCGCAACGAACTGTTGCCATTGGTGCGCTCCCTCCAGCAGCAGTAATTTAACATTCGCATCATTGATCACATAGGCTGCATTTTCAACCCGGTCATCCGTGTATAGTGGAATTACAACCAGACCTAGACCTAACGCCGCTTGCTCGAACATGACCCACTCCGGGCAATTCTTCATCATCACCGCAACACGATCACCAGGAGCCAGCGCCTCTTTCTTCAGCGCCGCCTGCCAGCGGGCAATGAACTGGTACATTTGTTGCCACGTATAATCGCTCCATTCCTCGCAGGTCGAATTGAAATAGCGGTAAGCCACTTTTTGCGCCGAACGTTGCACCCGTTCCTTAAAGAGGCCATCCAGCGTTTTTGCAGTTTCTGCCGAGATAACGCCGGATTGCATTTCATCTTGCTGACTTGACATAATTTTCCTTTTTATAACTGTACGTCATTGCGTACCAAACTTAAGTAATTCTATTCCACGGCTTCCAAATTCTTGTCCAATGTCTTGATGCTCTCGGCATTCCGTGAAGATTTATTGTTTCCTTTAGCTGCCGGTTTTGCTTCACTGCCGAAGTCAGGCGCAAAATCATCAACCTTAATGACCTGGCTGCGCAATTCCCGCAACTTTCTCAATAAATCAGCCTCTGCAGCAGAAATCACATTGAGCTGCAGGGCTTGTGCGATTTTCTCCTCACCTTTCGCAGTAATTTGATGCGATTTTACTGCTTCGCGCAATTTAGCTTCCGCCGCACCACTATCGATGGCACACTGCAGCGCTTGTTCAAGATCCGCGAGTGGCTCGCCTTCTGCAGTAGGCACATATATTCCGGCTGTTAAACGATCGCGTACAGCTCCCGGCTGCATCATTAACTTAGCCACTTCGTGCGTCAATTCATCAGCCGGCGGTTTACAGCGTTTACCGAGCGGGAAAACCAACGCTCTAAGTAGCCACACCACTGTAAAATGCCCGGGAAAGTTCGTAAGAAATTCATCAAATGCTTGTTGCATGCGGTACATGGCATCCTGCATCGACCAGTGTAGCAACGGCAAATCGGAATTGGGACGGCCATCGTCCTCATAGCGTTTAAGCACGGCTGAACATAAATACAGCATGCTCAGAATATCACCCAAGCGGGCGGATAATCTTTCCTTACGTTTAAGCGAACCACCCAAGCGCATAAGGGCGATATCCGCAATGCATGCAAAACTGGCGGAGAAACGCGTCAACTGACGGTAATAAACGACCGTTTCCAATGCGATATTGGATGGCGCATTATCTTTTATGTAATGACCGAATAATGCATAAAACAAACTGTTGGCGGTATTGCGCAGTGTGAATTTGGCATGCCCGACCAGCGCTTCATCAAATGCCAGCGCGGCACGATCTTGATTACGGTCATGCGCCGCATTCACTTCTTTTAATAAATAGGGATGACAACGCATCGCACCCTGACCAAAAATAATCATATTGCGCGTAAGGATATTGGCTCCTTCAACGGTAATGCTAACCGGAATTTGCTGATACGTCCGTCCCAAATAATTTCTTGGGCCAATGCATATGCCCTTACCACCATGAATATCCATCGCATCATTCACCGCTTGCCGCCCTCGTTCGGTAAGATGGTACTTGACGATTGCAGATGATACCGAAGGCTTTTCACCCAAATCGACGGCACCCGCAGTCATAACACGGGCAGCATCCATCATGTAAGTGTTGCCGCCGATACGTCCCAGTGCTTCTTCAATTCCCTCAAAATAACCGATTGGCACTTTGAATTGCACACGTACTCTGCTGTAAGCACCGCCGGTGCGCGCAGATAATTTGGCCGCGCCCACGCTGGTCGCGGGTAACGAAATGGAGCGTCCTGCCGCCAAGCAATTCATCAGCATACGCCAACCCTGCCCGATGCCCTCTTGACCGCCAATGATCCAGTCCATGGGAATGAACACATCTTTACCGGAGTTCGGGCCATTTTGAAACGCGCCATTAAGCGGATAATGCCGCCGCCCGATATTGACGCCCGGCGTATGGGTAGGAATCAATGCCAATGTAATACCCAGATCTTCTTCTTTACCAAGCAAGCGATCAGGGTCGTAAAGTTTGAAAGCAAGCCCCAAAATGGTCGCAACCGGACCCAGCGTAATATAACGCTTTTCCCAGGTTACCCGCATACCCAATACATCGGAGTTACCGTCGAATTCGCCGCGGCATACAATGGCAAAATCGGGCATCGCGCCCGCATCCGATCCGGCTTCCGGCGATGTCAGCGCAAAACAAGGCACTTCCAACCCTTTAGCTAGGCGTGGCAAATAGTATTCTTTCTGTTTTCCGGTGCCGTAATGCAATAACAATTCAGCCGGTCCCAGTGAATTCGGCACCATCACCGTCACCGCTGCCGTGCCGCTGCGCGAACCGATTTTCATCACTACTTCCGAATGCGCAAGCGCCGAGAATCCATATCCGCCATATTGCTTCGGTATAATCAAGCCAAAAAACCCTTTGTCTTTTATAAATTGCCAAACTTCCGGCGGTAAGTCCTTTAATTCGTGCGTAATTTTCCATTCATCCAGCATCGCGCAGAGTTGTTCCACCGGACCATCCAAGAATGCTTGTTCTTCGGCAGTTAATTGTGGTTTTGGGTAAGCCAGCAGTTTTTCCCAATCCGGCTTGCCGCTAAATAAATCACCTTCCCACCACACCGTACCCGCATCCAGCGCCTCTTGTTCCGTCTGCGAAATTTGCGGCAGCATTTTGCGGAAAATTTTCAGTATTTGATTGGATACCAGCAAACGGCGCAGGAACGGCACGGCCAGGATCAAACCGGTAGTGACTACTATAAAAAGGATCAGATAAAAGAGAAACAGGAGCATGGCAATTTTCCTCGTAATGAGTTAAGTCCGGTCAAGTTTGCACTGGCATCAACTGTGCAAGATTTGCAGCGGACGTGTAGAATTCAGCATCTGTTCAATAGGATTACAGCTTCAAATTTACATGATTATCGCTCAAATCCCTACATTATCTGCGAAGATTTATGAAAAAATTGTTGTTTAAATCATACACTGATTAATTAAAACCATTTATCTTCAAACATTCAGGAAAATTTCATGCCCCAAAACACACTTGATTTAGCGCAAACACTGATTGCCTGCCGCTCGCTGACACCAGCCGATAGTGGCTGTCAGGAAATTTTGATTAATCGCCTGGATAAACTTGGTTTTCGTATCGAAAAATTGCGCTTTGGTAATGTCGATAATTTCTGGGCACGCCGGGGCGATACGGCGCCTGTGCTGTGTTTTGCCGGCCATACCGATGTCGTGCCGGCTGGCCCTTTGGAGCAGTGGGACAGCGATCCGTTTACCCCTACCATTCGCGATGGGCGGCTATACGGACGCGGCGCCGCCGATATGAAATCCTCGCTCGCCGCCTTTATTACTGCCATTGAAGCTTTTGTGGCCAAGCATGCTGATCATCAAGGATCGATTGCGCTCCTGATCACTTCGGACGAAGAAGGCGTTGCTGTCGATGGCACGGTTAAAGTGGTCGAAACTCTCAAAGCGCGGGGCGAATTGCTTGATTATTGCATTGTCGGCGAACCAACTTGTACAGAAATATTGGGCGACACCATCAAAAACGGCCGTCGCGGCTCGCTTTCGGGAAATCTGACCATACAGGGCGTCCAAGGCCATATCGCTTATCCGCATCTGGCCCAAAATCCGATTCATATCGCTGCGCCGGTCATTACAGAATTGGCGAACACCGAATGGGATCAAGGCAATGAATATTTTCCACCTACCACATGGCATATTTCCAATATTCATGCCGGTACCGGCGCCACAAACGTAATTCCGGGCAGCTTAAATTTGTTGTTTAATTTCCGTTTTTCTACCGCCAGCACCGCCGAATCGCTTAAAAACCGGGTACATGAAATTCTGGACCGGTACGGCTTAAACTATACCCTGGAATGGGAACTGTCTGGCAATCCTTTTCTTACTCCCAAAGCCGAATTGGCCGACGCAATGAGCGATGCCATTGTCAAAATTACCGCGATTGAACCGCAACTCTCCACTTCCGGCGGTACCTCGGATGGACGATTTATTAAGGATATCTGCGCCCAAGTGATTGAATTTGGTCCGCGTAACGACACCATTCACAAGCTGAACGAGCATGTGGAAGTTGCGGATCTTGATCGACTGTCGTCTATTTATTTATTGACGATGGAAAATCTACTGCCAGCCAAAACTGCAGTAACGAATACCGATGGCTTTTTTGCAGCCTTGAAGAAATACTTTTTCTCGTGATAGTACAATTTCTGTATTTTGTATGATTAGGAATGGTACAAATTGTTTTTTGCTTTGACTACATTTATCAAACGCCCGTTATTCACGCGCGCTCTTATGATCCGGGGTGCTTTAATCGGATTATTTCTCTTGCTCAGCAGTTGCAGCATGCTGCGCATGGGCTACAATCAAGGGCCGCACCTCCTCTGGTGGTGGTTGGATAGTTATGTCGATTTCACCCATGAGCAAACGCCGCATGTCAAAAAGGCAATCCGCGATTGGTTTGATTGGCACCGTAGCTCGCAGTTACCTGAATATGCCGCTTGGCTCACTGTACTGAGCAGCGAAATTGGCGATTCCGTCACACCTGACCAAGTGTGCGGCTGGTCTGAGAAAATCCGCAGCACCGTTGCGCCCGCACTTGATTATTCGCTGCTGCTTGCAGCACCGTTAATACCGAGCCTGAGTGAACAACAATTGATCCATATCGGGCAGCGCTACGCCAAGGGTAACGAGGAATTTCGTAGTGATTACCTGCAACCGGTTGCTGAAGAGCGCTTGCAGGCATCGGTTCAACGCACGGTCAAACGCGTCGAAAACTTATACGGAAAAATCAATGAAACGCAACGCCGCCTGATTACTGGCAACCTCACCGCTTCGCCTTTTGACCCCGAAGCCTGGTTAGCCGAACGCCAGCGCCGTCAGAATGAAACACTCTCAATACTGCGCCAGCTTATTGCAAAACCGGTTGAAACTGAACATACCATTAATTCACTACGCACTATAGTTGAACACATCGAACGTTCCAGTGACACCGATTACCGTACCTATCAAATTAAATTGACCGAGTACAACTGCGCTTTTATTGCTCACGTTCACAACAGCACCAGCGAAAAGCAGCGCCAGCACGCGTACAAAAAGTTAAAAAGCTGGGAAGCCGATTTACTCATACTCGCAAACGATACGCCTTAACTGCTTGCCAATTCTATGGCCGCTGCGTTTTCTCTACGATATGATTGATTTCATCAAGCATGGTTTGATGATTACGGTAATCGATACGGATCGGCATTACGGCGTTATCATGCATAAGCCGTAACGACGGATAAGAATTAACATTCATATTACGCGCCTGCTGGATTTCTTGCTGCAACGCTTGCGCTATCGCGGCACTCTTTAAATCTTGCGCAAAGATCTTCACATCCAATCCAATTTCATTGGCACATTCCAACAAGGTTTCCGGTAATGACGGATTTTTTGCTTGTTGATAATAAGCCATCTGAATGGCTTGAACCATTTGCTGATCACAATCCGCGCACTGTTTCCTAGCAGCCAGCACAGCCCGGCACGCCGGATAAGTCGAACGAACCGGCGTATTACGTGGCCAGAATTCCCAGTTAAAGTTTACATCTGGAACAGTTTGTTCAATACGTTGCCAGGCTTGCTGGATAGTTTTTTGCATCACAACCGGCATCGGCTCAGTGGTATCCGGCGCCAATCCACCCAACAGATAAACCACCTCAATGTGGCCAGGCAAGTTCTTTTGCAACGCAGTCCAGCTCCGGCTGAAGGCATAGCACCAACTGCACATCGGATCATGAACATAAAAAAGGTAAAAATTACTCATCATACTTAACGGCTATCCTATTATTAATCAGTCCTTGTAATAAAATAACCCCGCACAAGTTTCAACAATCACATCGCACAGTTTCCGCCATTTTGCTCTATTATCGCAAAAATAATTTTGATTAATTTCCAACTCGATTCCCGCGTACTGATCCATTGAGAAACGCCGGCGCAAGTAACGGGTAAAACCATCCGCCGTACCGGTGTATGGATAATTGCGGCGAATCGCTAACTGCGGCAGTGCTTCCTTCAAGCTTTGCTGCCACTTCCAGCACAACAATTTTTCCATCGTTTTCGAAGGATCGTACAGCAGGCCGATATCCGCCATTCTCACTACTCCATCCAATTGCGGCGTGAAACTATGCGACGATAGATGGATCACCTGATTACCACACTGAATGGCATTCGCGATTGCAGCTTCGACACGATTACGGTACGGCTGGTAATACATGGTTAGGATTTCATGTTTAGCCGCCGGTGGCAAATTGCGCGTAAATTCCGAAAACAACTGCGGATGACCGATGGAGCGGTTAAGATCGACCAGCAAGCGGCTTGTGGTGGCTGAAAATAACGGCGCATTCAAATGCTTGGACAACGCTTTGGCCATTAATAGCGCACCGCAGTCGTAGCCGCGATGGCTTTTGAGCACGGATTCACACCCTTGAAAAAGATGCCGGTAGACGGAAGGAATATGATTGCCGCCATGCTCGCAACTGACGACAAAGCTGATCGTTGCATTAAAATGATTCATGCAACTAATTTTAAACTGGAAAATAACCGGCCTTCGTTCAAACAATCGCATAACTCGCGATACACTGCCGCCAAACGCTCGCGACTGAAATCCTGACCGGTTGCACGCAAAATCCGCCGCGCGAGTGGGCCGTGTTGCAGCAATATCGCAAATGCATCATGCCAAAAGGTGGATTGTTGTATTGGCAGTGGCAATAGCGATTTAAACAAGTGCCGCCACAACTCTCCCGCTTCACATTGAGGCGATGGAAAGCCGAGCAGCGCCAAGTAATCTTGGCCGGTGATAACCGCTTGCTCGGCATTTTCAATGCAGTTATGCAAAATAGCAACCAAACGATCGGTGCTTATAGCTTGCTGTTCAGCAAGAGAAGCCGTTTTTTCATCATACAGCGCATGCACCACGTGGATTACCATCTCGGCAATCGCTAAATCGGCGTAAGGACACTCTTGCACATCGATGATGCGGATTTCGATCGCATGACGAACAAAGCGCGCCACGGCCGCACGCACGTTAATCCATTCATACCGCAGCACACCGTCCGGATCGTGCCCGCCGATATCACGGTAAATGGGCGCCAGAATTTGGTGTTGATAAGTTTCTCTATTGCAGACCGTATCCGGAATTACTTTTCCCATTGTCGACGGTATTGCCATTTGATGCGTCCGGTAATTCTCCATGCGGTAATCGAGAAAACCACTGAAGCAGCCGTCAGCAAACGGCGAACTGGCGGCCAGAGCCGGCAAAATCGGCAATACCAGCCGGATAGCAGCGTGCAGCCGGGCAAATTCAGCATCATCTGCGAACGGCAAATTAAGGTGCATGCTCTGCAAGTTTGACCAGCTATGACGCCTGCAATCGAAAATCCGGTCGTAATTGCGGTAAATGTCGGCATGATCATGCGGCCACAACCTGGTTTCAGTGCGGGGATCCATCCATGGATGCATGGCGGTTGGCATCAAACATGCGTTAGTTGCCGCTAGTAAGTCGTTGATGCGGCGTACTTCCCGGTGAAATAGTATAGGCAATGCTTCAAGATCGACTTCCGGATTGAAATTTTTCAACTCAATGACATGCAGCGCCAATTCGTTCGACCATGCCAAACGGCCACATTGAACTTCGGATACCTGATAACCTGCCAGTTCACGCAATAACCGGTCGGCAGCAGGTAAAACTGATAAGGTATCACGGTCGACGATCATGTATTCCAATTCGATACCAAAACCGGAAAAAGCTGGAATCGCCGGTTTCATCGCCGGTTTCCTTGTTTGCGATCTTCGATGCGGCGTAAAAATACCGCCATGATATGCTGGTACAGCGCGTCTTTCAAAACACCATCTTCATTGCCCGCATCGACATTTGGATTATCGTTGATTTCAATGATGTAGCAATGCCTGCCCGCTTGTTTGAGATCAACGCCGTAAAAACCGTCGCCGATCAGATTGGCGGCTTTGAGTGCCGTCTTCACCACTTTGCTGGGTGCATCTTCCACCGCAATCGCTTGCGTCAACCCTTCTACATAATCCCGTGCGTTCTCGCCATGTTTGATGATTTGCCAGTGCCCTGGCACCATAAAATATTTGCATACGAACAGAGGCTTGCGATCGAGAATACCGACTCGCCAGTCAAAAGCGGTCGGCAAATATTCCTGCGCGACAACCAGTTCTGATTTATTGAAAAGCTCTTTGATTTTATGACGCAATTCCGTTTCTGAAGCAACCTTGACGACACCCAATGAGAATGAACTATCGGGTTGTTTCAGCACGCACGGCAGTGCCAGCGTTGGAATAATTTGCTCCAGATTATCCTTATGTATCAGGATAGTTTTCGGAACTGGAATTTGGTGGCGAATCATTAATTCAGCCAGATATACTTTATTGTTGCACTTCAGAATAGAATTGGGATCATCGATCACCGTCAATCCTTCCGCTGCAGCATGGCGCGAGAAACGATAGGTGTAATGATTGACAAAGGTGGTGTCGCGGATAAACAGCGCATCAAACTCCGGCAAGCGGCTCAAATCCGCGCGTGTGAGGAATTCCACATGCATGCCTAAATTTTCGGCGGCTTTTTCAAAATTTTTCATGGCCTTGGCGTTGGACGGCGGTTCCGGATTATCGGGATCATGCAAAATGGCTAAATCGTATCGCGGCGCATTGAATGTATGCAGCCACGATTTGCGCTTGGAAAAATAATCGGTTGCTGCGTGCACAACGAAATCCTGGTGCTGCGGCAAAATATCGTTGGTAGCAATTGTTTTGATGTTGCGGATACGCCATTCCCCATCGCGGCGGTCAAAATATGCCCGCAATAACGGTGCCCTTACTAAATTAAATAATTGCCGGCTGAGCTGATCGTAATGTTTGGCGACATTACGGCCAAAATAAATGCTGAGTTCAAATTGTTCCGACTTGATGGGTGCCAGAGATTTTTGCACCAACTCATCCAGATTTTCAGTCAGCAACCTAATCAGTCCAGGTGATTGAATGTCTTCGATAGCGTTGACCTGCGGTAGCGGCTTATGACCGCGTGCTTCGGCCAGCAACGAGACGTAATAACCGATGCTCTGGTAATGATACGATTTGCACAAATTATAGACGCGTGCGCGAAGATGGCCGCCATACGCCGGATTGGTCAAATATTCTTTGGCCGATACCACCGATACATCCGGAATTTTCAGCGGCCAGTGCTGCGAGTTGCTGACGACGATCAAATTGCTCATCGCAATTCCTCTTCCGGCTGTTGCTCAGCAATTTGCGGCGCATGGATCACCAGCAAATTGGAGTCGTACGTCACGATGCCAAGCAAAATGGCGTTGATCACCCGGTCGATATTGCACCAGTATTCCTGGTTAGAACCATACGGATCGGCTACCAATAATGTCCGTTTGGTACGATCATAGCCGGAAATGACGACAAAGTGGCCGGAGGGCACGCCACGGATATCGTCCGGTGTGTCGTCCGGGCCATGTTCGCGCGCCACACGATATAAAAACGTCGAACTCAGCCCCGTCAATATCGGCATCCCACGGCGCAGCAAGCCATGAATCAACGCATGCGACAAATCCAGCAAGCGTAGCCGTCCGCCCAAGTTCAAGAATTCCAGATAACCTTCGGTAACATAACGCAGGCGGCGATCGGTTTTAACTGCGGATTGATGCCGCAACCTTTGCGCGATATCGATTCCGGGCGCGAACCAGGTAGGATCAAACACCATCAGATTATAGGTATAGAGCGTCGTCCGGTAACCGCTGCGTAGCGCATCGCAAGCCAAAAAGACGTCAAATGTGCCGGAACCGCTTTCCAACTTAGGCGTGCGGGCAATAATATCTTGGAGTGACTCATTCCTGCCCCAATAGTTATACACGGCATGCAAACAAGTCGGACCGCAAGTCGTTTCATCCGGTTGCGGCAAAATATTAACGGGTAAACGATGAATTGGTCTTAGCATGACAATTAAAAATATAAAATACCTTTACCGTACATGCTAACTGAAAACGCTCCGACTCTGCCAGTTTCATATCAGCATTTAAAACCACCCGGTCTGCTTTTTTCTAGCCGATTTCCAGAAAAATTCGGATAGTATCGAGGCTTCAAAAATAAATCGATAATAAAACTATGATTGCAACCGGTCATCCGAAAGGCTTGTACCTTTTGTTCTTTACCGAAATGTGGGAACGCTTCAGTTACTATGGCATGCGCGCCATCCTTACATTGTTTATGATTAAGGCGCTGTTGCTCGACAAAGCATATGCTGCTGAACTTTATGGCAGCTACATCGGATTGGTTTACCTGACACCGTTGATCGGAGGCTACGTGGCTGACCGCTATTGGGGTAATCGCAAAGCAATTTTTGTAGGCGGTGTGTTCATGGCGATTGGCCACTTCTGCATGTTTTTGTCGGCATCGAATTACGACCATTTGACTGTCGCGCAACCGCTATTGTATTTAGGTTTGGGGTTATTGATTTTAGGCAATGGTTTTTTCAAACCGAATATTTCCACTATGGTCGGACAACTCTATCCGAAGGGTGATAGGCGCATCGATACTGCCTTCACGATTTTCTATATGGGCATCAACCTCGGCGCATTCCTAGCTCCCTTGGTCTGCGGCGGGTTTGGCGATACCGGCAATGCAGCGGATTTCAAATGGGGCTTTCTCGCCGCATGTATCGGCATGATCATCAGCATCCTGTCATTTGAATTACTCAAAAACAGACTCATCATTACACCTGACGGCGAAAACATCGGAATGCCCCCTAACAAAACAGCGGCTATCGGCACCGGAACCGGAACACCACGAACAGCAGTGCGTCAACTGCTTATTTGGGCCAGTGCGTCGATAATATTATTTTGCAGCTTCTATTACTTGACGGAATCAGGTGTCATCGGTTCTCTAATTTTCAGCATCACCGTTTTAGGTCCAGCGGCCATCATTACCGACAAGACGCTGACATTTGTCGAGAAACGGCGGATTTGGGTGATTTATTGTCTGGCTTTCTTTGTTATTTTTTTCTGGGCGGCATTTGAGCAAGCAGGTGCATCGTTAACCTTCTTTGCTGAGGAGCAAACGGACAGGAATTTTTACGGCATGATTATTCCCGCCAGTTTCTTTCAGTCCATTAACGCCGTGTTAATTGTAATCCTAGCGCCGCTGTTCGCATTGCTTTGGACTTTTCTGAATCAACGCAATTGGGAGCCTTCATCGCCCACTAAGCATGCACTTGGGCTGTTATTCTTATCAATTGGTTATCTGGTGATTGCTTACGGCGTAAAAGAACTGGATCCAGCCGTTAAAGTCAGCATGATGTGGTTATTTAGCTTGTATTTACTGCATACCATCGGTGAATTGTGCTTATCGCCTATCGGATTGGCCATGGCAGTCAAATTGGCGCCACTAAAATTCGCTTCTTTATTGATGGGCGTATGGTTTTTATCGCTGGCAGCAGCCAGTAAATTTGCCGGAATGTTAAGTGTTTTGTACCCCGATCCGGCGTCTGCCGTGACACCCCGGCTCGCCGGTTTTGAAATCACGAATCTACATGATTTCTTCATGATTTTTGTCGTTCTATCCGGACTTGCCTGCTTGATCTTATTCCTATTGACTAAAACACTTCAGAAAATGATGCATGGTGTGCGCTAAATCGGCTGCTTCCCTGAAATCGATAGTTTGATGCGCCGGTTCCCGCTAACAATAGATACCCGGTATTTAATAAGCCGTTGAAAACTTTCTGCGTTACCGCTGCCAGTTAAAAGCTAGCTGAAAACATTTATCAACGGCTTGTTTAGGCCAGGATCACCGGTTACTCGCCGCCCTTCTCGGGAAAATGTTTCTTGGCTCTTTCGAAAGCTTGTTGCATTGACTTAAAAGACTTTCTAAGCCCAGTTTCGATTTCTTCCCAGGCGCTTTCTGAATTGCTTTCAAATTGCTCCCATTTATTTTTTGCCTCACTCAACTCCGATTCCAGTTCGTCAAGATACGGTTGAATTTTATCTTGCGCTTCTTTAGCGCCCAGATGCATCTGCAATTTGACTTCGTCAACGAGTGACTGCAAGTTTTCCATCTCAGTTTGCAATTGTTCTTTCAATGTCTTGTCATTCATTTGTTTTCTCTTTATAAAATTAAACTTTAAATAATCGAATACAATTTCTTAAAACTTTCCAATATTACATCAACTATGCGAGTGAGCATTTGAAATTTAGGATTATGCCTGCAATCTAACCAGCAATGATCCCTCCGCCCAAGCACACCTTGCTTTCATAAATAACCACAGATTGGCCGGGTGTAACGGCCCATTGATTTTGGGCAAAATCGATCTGGCACCATTCATGATTAAGACTTGAAATCGCGCACGGGGCATCAGCTTGGCGATAGCGTGTTTTTGCAGAATAAACCCAGTTGCAATGCGGTTGCTTTCCGCTAATCCACGTCAGATCGGTCGCTTTCAGCGATGCCCTAAAGAGATCGGCGTGATTGTGGCCTTGCACCACGACCAATACATTTCTGCTGATATCCTTGGCGGATACATACCACGGATCTTCACTGCCGCCCTGCGTACCGCCGATTCCCAGTCCTTGCCGCTGCCCGATCGTGTAGTACATCAACCCTATATGTTCTCCGACCACTTTGCCTTCAGGCGTTTGGATTTCGCCCGGCTCACGGGGAAGATAGCGATTCAGAAATTCCCGGAAAGGACGCTCTCCGATAAAACAAATGCCCGTACTGTCTTTTTTAGAAGCATTCGGCAATTTGAGCTGCCGTGCAATGCTACGCACATCACGCTTATACAGATGGCCAATTGGAAATAAGGTATTGGCCAATTGCGCCTGGCTTAACCGGTACAAGAAATAGCTCTGATCTTTGGTGCCGTCTTCGCCCTTCAATAATTGAAACATGCCGTCGACTTTCCTGACCTGCGCATAATGGCCTGTCGCGATACAATCCGCACCCAATTGCGTGGCATGATCGAGAAAAGCCTTGAATTTGATTTCAGCGTTACACAACACATCAGGATTAGGCGTTCGTCCGGCTTGATATTCAGCAAGAAAATGCGAAAAAACGCGATCTTTATATTCAACAGAGAAATTCACCGCTTCAATTGGAATATCCAGGACATCCGCAACGGATACTGCATCCAAAAAATCCTGACGGGAAGAACAATATGTATCGGTATCATCGTCCTCCCAGTTTTTCATAAATAAACCGACCACATCGAAGCCTTGCTGCTTCAACAAATAAGCGGCTACCGATGAATCCACACCGCCTGACATACCCACCACCACACGTTTTTTCTTCATTGACTCATGACTCATAACAAGTCAGCAACTCGAGCGGATAACGTTTGCCAGCAATATGATCCTGGATGCATTGCATGACGAGCGGGCTGCGATGCCGGTGTTGTGCCTGATTGATTTCATCCAAACTAAACCATTCCGCGCGCAAAATCCCCAGGTCCAGGATACGCGCAGGATCGTGGCTTGTGACATGACCAACAAATGCAAAACGCAGGAAAGTCGCGTCTACACGCAAAGAGTGCCATTGATAAACGCCCAGTAAATATTCGGGCACGAAAGTATAGGCCGTTTCTTCCAACGTTTCCCGTATGGCACCATGCATAATGGACTCACCTGGATCCAAATGCCCGGCAGGTTGATTTAAAAACAAGCCGCTACCGGCATCCAGTTCTTCTTCCACCAGCAAGTATTTGCCTTCGCGTTCAATTACGGCTGCTACCGTTACATGCGGTTTCCATATCATGGTTTTTTCGTGTCCCATCCAATCGCCAAAAATCTCAGTTACCAGAAATTATATTTGTACTAGTCATTCAAAGTTTGAATTATCGCATTGGCGCTGCCGTTCCGGTTGCAATTCGTGTTAATGTGCCGCAAGTTGACTGGAAAAGATCGAACTCGTCAATGTGTATCAATGATAGATTCCGGAACAGATTAATTGAATACCATGAAGATTTATATGGGATAATTTCAACATTGTTCAATTGTAAATCCGGAGTATTCCAATCCTTTATGAACGCTTTCGCTCAAAACTACCCAAGGCGCCATTGATGTCGGATAAATCTTTTAAAATAATATAGTTATTATTTCCACGAACCGGATTCATCGAACATTACAAATCAACGATCCTATAACGCATTAAATCACTTACCTTCATGTTTCTAATAGATTTTATATTGCACATCGATATCCATCTGCAACAACTGTCGTCAGAATATGGATTGTGGATTTATGGCATCTTGTTCTTGATTGTCTTTTGTGAAACGGGCTTGGTAATCATGCCTTTTTTACCGGGTGATTCATTATTGTTTGCAGCGGGATCGCTCGCTTCATTAAAAGATTCGCAGCTTAGTCCGCATGTTCTATTTGTAGGATTATGTATTGCCGGAATTTTAGGAGACTCGGTAAATTATTGGATAGGGAAAAGAACGGGACCCAAAGTTTTCACTTCGCGTGAATCGCGTTTTTTTAAACGCGAGTACCTCGATAAAACGCATGCGTTTTATCTCAAATATGGCGGAAAGACCATCATTATCGCGCGCTTCATTCCCATTATTCGTACATTTGCGCCCTTTGTTGCAGGTATCGGAACCATGCCCTACCGTACGTTTATAGCTTATAACGTTGTCGGTGCTGTGTTGTGGGTTGGTATCTTCGTATACGCAGGTTTTTATTTTGGACAGCTTCCGATGGTGCAACAAAATTTCAAACTTATTATCCTGGCAATTATTATTTTATCGATCACACCGCCGATCATTGAGTATCTAAAACATCGCTATAACAATAGAAAAAAAGCCAGCAATCCATCCGAAAAATTATGATTATCAAGATGACTCAATAGTAATCCCGCTAATAGCCGATCAGAATTTCAGTGCACAATAAATTGATTCTAGCAAAAAGGTAAAATCTTGGAGACTTCAAACAGCCGCATCCAACGCGCTTTTGCACAATGGGCCAGCATCGCCTATCGTAATGCTTTCTGGGTTCTGTCGATTGCATTAGTGATTGCTATCGTAAGCAGCATTTATATTGCGCGAAACCTCGCGATGAACACCGACACAACCGATATGCTTTCCGAAGAGCTGCCGTTTCGCGTCAATCTGAAGCATTACAACAAAACATTTCCGCAAGATATTGAAACACTGCTAATTGTGTTGAATGCACCCACACCTGAGCAAGTTCGCTCCGCTACGGAGCGGTTAGCCAGGCAACTTAAACAAGATAGCGCCAATTTTTTTGAAGTATATTCACCTAGAGTCGATGATTTTACTGCCCGGAACGGCTTGCTTTATCAAAGTATTCCGGAACTCGAACGCATCACCGATAGTCTGGCAGCCGCTCAGCCTTTGATCACACGTATCACTCAGGACCCCACTTTGACTGCTTTCGCCGATGTTCTAACCGGTGCAGTCGGCGAATTAAACAAGGGCCGCAACATTGAATTACGTCCCGTGCTGGACGGTGTGAATTCAACGCTAGCGGCGCGCCTTGATGGATCCCCGAAAGCCTTGTCATGGCAGACCATGTTCAGCGGTGAAGCACAAAAAAATACCTACCAGGAACTCATCATCGTAAAACCAAGGCTCGACTATTCTCAGCTTTTTCCAGCCGAACAATCCATCGCTGCTTTGTATCAAGCCGCGGAAAGCGTGGGTATCACCGATACAAGTCCAGTGCGTCTGCGCATTACCGGCGAAGTCGCGCTTGCTGAGGACGAACTTAACAGTTCGTTACGTGGCATGGAATATGCCGGCCTCATCACGTTCATCCTGGTCGCAGTCGTCCTCTACTTTGCCATGCGCACAGGACGATTAATTCTCAATGTACTGGCTTGCCTGCTGATGGGTCTTATTCTCACGGCCGCATTTGCTACCGCTGCTGTGGGCCATTTGAACCTGATCTCTATTGCTTTTGCGGTGTTGTATATTGGCTTGGGAGTGGATTTTGCGATCCACTTTTTGCTACGGTATCGTGAAATGATACAAAATGGTTTGGCGTCTACCGAAGCTATCCGCGCTTCGAGCGGCGATGCCGGCGCAGCACTTACCGCATGTACCGTCACCAATGCAATTGGTTTTTATGCATTCATCCCTACCGATTATCGTGGCGTTGCGGAACTTGGCATCATTTCCGGCACCGGCATGATCATCAGCTTATTGGTTACATTTACCATAGGACCGGCACTGCTACGGTATCTGCCGAAACGAGAGCCTGTCAATTCGATTACGAAGAGTTCAATAGGTAAAATACTGGAGTTTTCTTTAAAGTGGCGCAGCCCTACTTATAGCATCACTTTGATAGCAACTCTCGCAGCCCTGACGTTATTGCCACAGGTGAGATTCGATTATAATTTGCTAAACATGCAGGACCAGGAAGGTGGAGCCGTGCGAACTTTCCGCGAATTGCTGGGCGACCCCGATCTCTCGCCCTGGCATGTCGCGGTATTGGCCGATAATCTTCAGAAAGCCGAGGTTCTGGCGCAACAATTGAAACAATTGCCTGAAGTAAGCAAGGTTGTAACCATTCGGGATTTTGTACCCTCTGAGCAGGAAGAAAAATTTTCCCTGATTAAGGAAATGGCGTTGACGATTGGTCCCATTTCCACCGTTCCAGATACCGTAAAAACGAATGACGATCCATTAACAGAGCAACATAACGCACTAATCGGACTTAATACGGCCCTGAAGCAATTTGCTGCTAAGCACCCTGACCATTCCGTTACAAAAACCATGAACGCTTTTACGGCATCGCTTGACACGCTATTTATTCAGCTTGATCAAGCGAGCAATGATGAGAAAAGCAAATTGCTTCAAGCCATAGAACAGGATTGGCTTGCCATGTTACCGTTAGCTCTGCAATGCTTGCGAACCGCTACGGAGGCCAGTCCGTTTGAACAAAAAGACCTTCCCGCTGCGCTGAGTGAGCGCTGGCACAGCACGGCAGGAGAATACCGCTTAGCGGTTTATCCTGCAGAAGATCTGAATGACAATCACGCACTGCGCCGCTTTGTCCTGGCTGTGCAAAAAATCGCGCCACAAGCCATCGGCGAGCCGGTAATTAGTTTAGAAGCAGGTGAAGCAGTGGTACGGGCATTCATTGAAGCTTTTTCGCTATCGCTGATCGGTGTCGTGATCATTCTCCTGGTACTCTTGCGCAGCATCCGGTATACCTTGCTGGTGTTACTGCCGCTTTTACTATCCAGCCTGTTCACTGCAGCGTTCACCGTATTGCTCGATACACCCTTCAATTTCGCCAATATCATTGCGTTGCCATTATTACTGGGACTCGGAATCGACAGCAGTTTACACATGGTGCATCGTAGCCTGAACAATAAGCTGGTCAGTGAAATTCTCATTCACACCAGTACTGCCCGCGCCATCTTTTATAGTGCCCTGACCACTTCAGTCAGTTTTGCAAGTCTCATGCTGTCATCGCACCAAGGCACCGCCAGTATGGGAATATTGCTTACCGTGGGACTAACATTCACACTGATTTGCACACTGGTAATATTACCGGCACTGTTACAAACTCCGTCGTCGCAAGGAGACCGCTAGAACAGACTGCAATTCCTTTAAAAGATAATGCTAGTGACGATCTTTTGATGCTGGAGTATCCTGCACGGATTCCGAAAGAGGGCGGATGGGCGCAATGATGTCTTCTCCTCCGGATGGGGTGTCAATTCCTCTGGCAACATGACTTTTACGGTAACCATACAGAAAATAAAAAATCAACCCTATACCGGACCAGATTGGAAAAACCAATTTGGCATCGTTAGGCAGAAATAAAAACAATGTAATGCAACCCGCTACGGCAAGCGGCCCTATCAGCCAAATTGCCGGCGTCCTGAATGGCCGTGCGCGATGCTTGTCTTTGATGCGCAGAATCATCACCGATAACGCCACAATCATAAAAGCGAATAACGTGCCGGAGTTGGATATATCCGCCAATTTACCCACAGGGAAAAAAGCCGCCGCAATGGTTACACCAACGCCCGTTACATAAGTCACGATATGCGGTGTTTTAAAACGCGCATGAATCCGGCTTAATATTTCAGGCAACAGGCCGTCACGCGACATCACGAAAAAAATTCTGGTCTGGCCGTATAGCATCATCAAAACCACCGATGGTAAAGCCAGAAAAGCGGTCAATCCAAGCAGGTTACCAAATTTTTCCCATCCAATTTCACGCAAAACCAATGCCAGTGCTTCCCGGGAACAAACCAGCGGTTGTTGCCCGGCGGCAGCCAGCGACTGGCATTGTTCCGCCAATACCAGCGAACCCGGAACCAATCCTTTACCCGTGCTATCCAGCAACGGTTGTGCGCCAATCGAACCAATCGCACCCGCCGAGATCAGCAGATAAAAAAACGTGCAAATGCCTAATGAAGCAATTAAACCGATCGGCACATTACGATGCGGATCTTTGGTTTCTTCAGCCGCGGTCGACACTGCATCAAATCCAACATAAGCAAAAAAAATTGATGACGCCGCCGCAATGACACCGGCTTCGCCCAAAGGCAAAAAAGGCTGAAAATTATCAATATTTGCAACCGGTAGCGTCAATGCAATAAAAAGTGTCAACGCCGCAATTTTGATCGCAACCAGAACAGCGTTAAATGCAGCGCTTTCTCGTGTGCCCACGACCAAAAGACCTACTACGAAGATACAAATGAAAATTGCCGGCAAATTGATAATACCGCCGGCAAAAGGCCCGTTCGCCAATGCAAAAGGAATTTTGATTCCCAAAGAATTGTCGAGCAATCCGACAAAGTAACCAGACCAACCTACAGCAACTGCACTCGCCGCTACCGAATATTCGAGCATCAATGCCCATCCTACCAGCCATGCGACGAACTCTCCCAAGACCGCGTAGGAATAAGTATACGCAGAACCCGAAACAGGAACCATTGAAGCTAGCTCGGAGTAACAAAGTGCCGCAACGATACAAACAAGACTGGCAATAACAAACGATAACATCATCCCGGGACCTGCTTTTTGCGCCGCCTCAGCAGTCAATACAAAAATACCGGTACCAATAATCGCACCGACGCCCAGCAGTGTTAATTGCCATGCACCCAGCGAGCGATGCAAGCTCTTCTTTTTTGCTGTTGCCAGAATGGCATCCAGTGATTTGACGCGCCAGAAAATCATGAACTCTCTTCCTTTTCGTTAATATCTCTGAAATTCTGGGGGCATAGTGTACAAGAAATGATAGTCAAGTGAAGATAAAATGAAACCCGGTACCGGAAGTCCCTGACTCTTAAAAAGACTACTATTGATCAGAATTGCCGGTAGCAGATAGCTTCTAAATTCCGAGATTGGAAACAGTTACAATATCTAAAAATCGCCCCGAAGCTTCGTGCAACGACCCTTATTTATAAGGCTTAAAAACCATAGAGCCCGGATAATAAATTTGCCCCCATTTAACTAAAGCTTCCAGTACCGGTCTTAGATCCTCACCTTTTTTCGTAAGAATATATTGATAACGCAGCGGTTTCTCTTGATAAGCTTGTTGCACAACAATTCCAGCTATTTCCAGCTTTCTCAGCCGATCCGCTAAGATATTCGTGGCAATCCGCTCGGGTGATGTCATTAACTCTTGATAGCGCTTTTTACCTAACAATAAATCACGAATAATCAATAACGTCCATTTATCACCAAGCTGATCTAACGCACAGGCAATCGGACAACAGGAACGTTCAAAAACAGGCCGATCCAAATTCTCTTCCATCAAATATTGAGCCTCATTATGCCAATAAAGTAGCGATTCAATAGAGCATACTGTAAAACATTAGCTTGCAATCAGCAAGTCTTCGCGGTAAAGTTTTTTGCGACATACAAGTCGCGTCCAGCTAGATGAAACTACAACGAGGATTACTAACATGCTCAAGCTGTATCAATTTGAACGTACCTGGGGTATCCCCAACTTAAGCCCTTTTTGCTGTAAAGTCGAAACATATTTACGTATGGCCGGCATTGATTATGAAATCAAACCAGCACTGCCACTGCGCGCGCCAAAGGGTAAATTGCCGTACATCGAAGATAATGGCTGGAAGTTGGCTGACTCGCGCTTTATCGTCACCTATCTTAAATCAACTTATAGCAATCTAGATCAAGCGTTAAACGAAATGCAGTTGGGCGCTTCTGTTGCCATACAACGTATGCTTGAAGAACATTTATTTTGGGTTGCGCTGTATTCCCGCTGGCAATATACCGATGAAAACTGGCAGGCTAATAAACAAGCCATTTTTGGCAAACTGCCACCAATTATCCGGGATCTTGCTGCAAGCCACACACGTAAAAAAATCCAGCAGCAAATTCTAGGTCATGGAATTGGCAGACATCAAACCGATGAAATCTTCGCGCTCGGCAAGCAAGATATTGATGCACTCGCTGCAAGTCTCGGTGATAAACCGTATTTCCTTAACGACCAGCCAACCACATTAGACGCCTCGGCATTTGGTATGTTGATCAATATTATCGCTTGCCCAATCGAATCGCCATTAAAAGAATACAGCTTGTCCAAGAATAACCTGGTTCAATATGTCGAGCGAATCAAGCGCAAATACTATTCGGATTGCTAAATAACTTTATATCGCAGGCCTAATTCTGCAAACCAAATGAAATCACAATAAAATGAGGTAAAATGACCTCGGATGAGTTGAAGACCATAGCTATTGCCGGAGAGGACAGCAACATGAGTATTCTTATTTTATTAATCATAGCGTTAATTCTATCATTTGCTTTCAGCTGCAATCAGGATTCTTACCGCCTCATCTAGGATGTCAAGCTCCCGATGCTCAAAAAAACCAGTATAAATAAGAGCGGGCCCATCCTTTTTAGATACAACTGGCTAAATTATCCATCACCTGCCTGTCATGGAATTTTTACAAACACTTGACCAGCTGCGGCGGTAAATTTATTGCACAATTCAATCCACACACCAAGCCATTTGCTTCAATTCCGGCAACAACCATTGAAAATGCAATGCAACAATGATTCTGCAACGCTCACAGGCGGAAATTGATATGAGTATCTTTTCGATCCTCGTTCTTTCGTTATTTTTAGGATTAATTGTCGGAGCAGGTGTCGACAAATCGCAAATTCTTCCCATAGCACTCGTATCTGCAGTCATTCTTTTTATTAACCGGAATAAAATTGGCACCACTGATACCGCGTTACAACCGGATAATGATTTGCAACGAGGCACTGCTTCAGGTAAAAACTATTACACATGGCAAGAATCGGGGCAATTTACATTTAAAGTGGCAACAAAATCGTTTCAAGGTGCTATTCAGCAATTGCTACAAAAAAATACTGCATGCTCCGATGTAAATTCAGTTCCCAGAGAACACATTTTTCAAGCTTGTTTGATACCCGACAACGATAATCCTTATAACAACAACGCCATCCGTATTGACATAGATAACCGTACGGTAGGTTTCTTAAACCTTGATGAGGCTCTCAAGTTCCGTGCTAGGCTTGAAACAAAGGGCTTGTCAAATCAAATCACACTTTGCCGTGCGATCGTGATAGAAGGTGCTGAAGAAAATGATAAAACGCCCAGTTACAATGTCTGGCTGGACATTGATGCATTCGAATGACTGAAGTTCTCATTACAAAAGGCGTCAGGTATTCGACCCCATGAATCAACTTGAATCAGCAAAAAGCACAATTACTGTCTATTGGAGATCGCGATCAAACTTAACGTATCGGGCAAGAAAGTATTGAATCCTAGGTGCTTAAGATCATTTTCAGTCCAGTGCGATCGATGATTCTCCAACGGATTTGCCGGAATTTCTTGCTCTATAAACTCGCGTGGCGTACTCACTAACACAAAGCCACGACAGACACGTTGGCACTCCTGCAAAAAAACATAACCCTCTTCTTTATCGAAGTGTTCCAGAATATCAATTGCCAATACCAGATCGTAACTTCTACCACTTAATGTTGGAAGTAACTCGAGCGCATCGCCAATCATGAGATTATTGTAGGAATATTCATGAACGGGGGTGATATAACCGGCAAACCCTTCAATGCCATCAATGATGATTTTCCAATCTTTTTTATCACGTTGCCGTGCTTCTGTGTCACCAATTTCAAAAAGATTGACATTTTCCAGATTCGTTCGCAATAAAAATCCATACTGCCCCATGCCGGTGCCCACATCGAGGACAGCAGCAGGTTTCTGTTGCTCCGAAAAACCAATTATCGTGCTAATTTGATTACTGTAGCTAAACGGCATTTTTCTTGTTACGCCATGCTGTTAAACTTAGAATTCCGAGGCCAGTCAGTAGCATAAGGTAGGTTTGCGGCTCAGGAATAAGCGGAGGAATAAAAATAGGCTCCGGTGTAAATACGGTATCAGGAGTATACGACAACAAAAAAGCTTGTTGCAGATTATCACCAGCTGTTCCAATACCTACAATTTGCCCATGATTATTGATATCGACAACATGAAGATTCTTCCATCCGCCTGCAACAACAACATCGAGCATATTGAGATCTGTTATCCCCCCATGACTGTACAAAAAAGAATGAAATTCATTGTTCTCCGTACTGGCTTTCCCAATGACTTCACCTAAATTGTTAATATCAGCGGCTTCGCTATAGTAGCCACCCAGCGTACCCAGATCCGTCATGTTACTGCCATCCGGATTGGTAAAAAAAGCGTGCAGCGTATTATCTTTAACCGCCGATGTTCCTGCTACCTGTCCAACATCATTGATAGCTTCTGCAGAACTCGATTTCCCGCCCAAAGTTCCCAGGTCAGTCATACCGTTGCCATTTTGGCC
This sequence comes from Nitrosomonas sp., assembly GCA_008015565.1. Taxonomy (GTDB): domain Bacteria; phylum Pseudomonadota; class Gammaproteobacteria; order Burkholderiales; family Nitrosomonadaceae; genus Nitrosomonas. The sequence continues at coordinate 29,256 of SSFV01000091.1, forward strand.
GGTTACAAAAGCATGTACTCTGTCATCAATATATGACATTCCTACCACTTGGCCGGAATTATTGATGCCATAGGCTATGCTCTCACTCCCGTCCAACGTGCCTAGATCCGTAACGCCGGCGCCATCGGGACCGGTAATCACAGCATGCTGAAATCCATCCGCGGTATAATCGTAACCCGCAATTTGACCGGAATTGTTCATGTCCCGTGGAACCAAGCTGCTGTCCCCATTTTGCCCGAGACTGCCTAATAAAGTCATTCCCACGCCACCGGGCCCGGTGATGAAAGCACGATAATTGAAATCTGCGTCGTTATAAGCGCCCCACATTTGTCCGGAATCGTTGATACCAAAGGCTCTGAAACTCAACTCATTCATACCGGAACCATCAGGACCGGTAACAAAAGGATAATATATCGTGGAAGCATCTACATCCGCTGAAGCTTCTCCCAAAACTTGTCCGGAATCATTGATACCATAAACATAACTGCTCAATCCATGCAAAGTCAGTCCCATGATAGACCAATCTGCTTTAACTATTGGTGAGATTGAAACAGTAAAAAACCCGGCGATGAAAATTGCGACAAATTTTACTTTCGTTCGTAAATATTGAATACTCATGGTGACCCCGCAGGAATGGATGGATTTATCGGATCAATTGACGGCGACAAAGTGAAATGCTTACATAATTGTTACTGTGCGGGCATGCTTGCCTGGGATGCAGCTTTGGGGTGCCCGGAAACAATTACCCTAGACATGTCCGCGAAACAAAGTACTATAAGCTCAATATACTGTCAATCCAGAAGACCTGCTGTAATTACATCGTCATTTGCCTTCTGCGCCGCGCCACAAATCCGAGCAAACCTAGACCAGCCAGTAGCATAAGATAAGTTTCAGGCTCAGGAATTGGCGGAGGCGGTGGCGGAATAAATATAGGATTCGGCGAAAATACTGTGTCAGGTGTATACGTCAGTATAAATGCTTCTGATGCACCAAGGCTATTGATTCCCATTCCTAAGATTTGTCCATTGTTGTTGATGTCAATAACAGAAATACTCCTCCATCCATCAGCACTGACAACATTTAATAACGAAAGATCGGTGATTCCACCATGACTATATAAGAAAGCATGAAAATCGTCATTTGCGGTTGTAGCCCATCCTATCGCTTCCCCCCCATCATTGATACTCAGCGCATCGCTAAAATATCCACCCAGGGTACCGAGGCTGGTCATACCCGCACCGTCAGGGCCAGTAATGAAAGCGTGGTGATAGTAGATATCGCTGACCTCACCGACATTTCCGACGACTTGCCCGGAATTATTGATGCTATTGGCGGCGCTGAAGTTGCCATTCAAGGTGCCCAAGCTGGTCATGCCTACGCCGTTAGGGCCTGTAATAAAAGCGTGGCTATCAACAGAAGCATTACCCGTGTTTCCCGTTTGGGCCCACCCTGTTACCTGTCCGGAATTATTGATGCCGGTAGCAGAGCTATATACTCCTCCCAAAGTACCCAGATCCGTTATGCCAATACCGTTAGGCCCCGTGATAAAAGCATGAAAGCCGCTGGCACCAAGCGTATCAAGGTCTCCGGCAATTTGTCCGGAATCATTGATGCTAAAAACTTTACCATTCACACCCACATTACCTACATCCGTTAACCTTTTACCGTCAGGACCGGTTATAAATGCGTGGGCAAAAATTGAATCGAAATCAGCAGTAACCGGAGATCGCCCGGCTACTTGCCCGGCATTATTGATCGCTCCGGCAAAACTATAGTCTCCACCCAAGGTACCGATCTCTGTCGTGCCTGCACCGTCAGGACCTGTTATAAACGCATGGTAATTATTATTAATAATAAAACTACCCGCTATCTGGCCAGAGTCGTTAATCGCGCTGACAGTACTGCCGCTCCCGCCTAATTCGCCCAATCCTCTAATTGACCAATCCGCATGCACCATTGCGGAAATTGACGCGGCACAGACTCCGGTCAAAAACATGGAAATGTATTTAAGCTTCGTTCGTTTGCAAGGAATGCTCATAATGACCTCTCGGAATATGTAGTTTTACAGCATAGGAGAAACAAGGTAGCGTTTTTATTGATGATTGCGGCAATCTCTCGCAAAAAATACTGTAAGCCTAACGGACTGTCAACAATAAATGCAACAAAATCAAAACATAAGCGCTTATGTCAGCAATAGCCAATTTTCTAATCCGCTTTAATACGTGCTTTTGTACGCCGATTAGTATGATACTTTTCCAGCCAATTCAGCAGCCATTGCGGCGCATGCGCTCGTTTCCACGCGCCTGCGGCATATTTATTGGCTTCCGACCAAGTTGGATAGGTGTGGATAGTGGAAAGAATCTTGTTCAACCCCAGGCCGTGCTTCATTGCCAGTATGAATTCGGCAAGCAAATCGCTGGCATGTGCGCCAACGATACAGACACCCAGAATTCGATCCCTGTCCGGCACTGTCAGCACTTTGACAAACCCATGCGCCGCTTCATCGGCAATCGCACGATCCAGTTCTTTCAAATCGAAACACGTTACTTCAAACGCAATACCACGTGTTCGGGCTTGTTTTTCCGATAATCCCGCGCGGGCCACTTCCGGATCGGTGAAGGTAGTCCATGGAACCAGCGAATAATCCACCTTGAATGACTTAACATTGCCAAACAAGGCATTGACCGATGCATACCAGGCTTGGTGCGCGGCCATGTGTGTAAATTGGTAAGGACCGGCGGCATCGCCGCAACTATAGATATTGGGGTAAATGGTTTGCAGCCAGGCATTGGTTTCAATAGCACGCGCATCGGATACTGGGATACCCAGCTGTTCCAATCCGAAACCTTCGGTGCGTGGCACCCGGCCGATAGCGCAAAGTAACGCATCAAACGGCAGCCGCAATGACGCGCCGTTTTGATCACGTAGCAGCAAAAATTGCGCATCGCCTTGTTTTTCACATCGCAACGTTTCGGTTTGCGTCAATATTGTCACGCCGTCAGCTTGCAATGCCGCGCTAACCAAGCTGACTGCATCGGCGTCTTCACGTGGCAATAAATCACTGCGCACTACCTGCGTCACTTTGCAATCCAGACGCGCAAAGGCTTGCGCCAATTCGCAGCCAATCGGCCCGCCACCCAACACAACCAAACGTTGCGGCCGCTCGGTCAATGACCAAATGGTATCGGAAGTGTAGTAGCGCACCGTTTCCAACCCGGGAATTTTGGGTATCACCGGGCTTGCACCCGTTGCAATGACAATAGCGCGCGCAGTCAATGCTTGCCCGTTGACTTCTACCGACCACGGTGAAGTTATCATCGCTTTGCCGTGTATTACCTCGACACCCAGCTGCCTGTAACGCTCCTCAGAGTCATGCGGCGCTATGGTTCTAATCACTCTATGCACCCTCGCCATTACTTGCGCGAAATCATACTGTGCACTGACTTGAGCAAGCCCAAGCGATTGCGCATTTTTTGCCTGGTGCAAGAAAGTGGCGGTACGAATCAAAGCCTTCGATGGCACGCAACCGTAATTGAGACAATCACCCCCCATTTTGTGGCGCTCGATTAATGTCACCTTGGCGCGGGTGGCCGCGGCAATATAGGCGCTTACCAGCCCGGCAGCACCGGCGCCTATCACGATCAGATTACGGTCAAACTGCACCGGTTTGGGCCAGCGTGCATACAACCGCCGGATCCTGACTCGTTCGATCATCCAGCGCGCCAGCCACGGAAACAGCGCCAGTACAGTCAATGAAATTACCAGTACCGGCGACATGATATCCGATAACCGGGTAAACGCCGCCAACTGTGTGCCCGCATTGACATACACTGCGGTTCCGGCAAACATCCCGGCTAAGCTGACCCAAAAATACGTACTACTCGGAAGCGTCGTCAATCCCATCAGTAAATTGATCAGAAAAAACGGAAACACCGGCGCTAAACGCAGTGAAAACAAATAAAACGCGCCATCGCGTGCCAATCCTTTATTGATGGTTTCCAGACGTTCGCCAAAACGCCGCTGCACGATATCCCGCAACAAGTATCGCGCCATCCAAAACGCCAGCGTGGCACCGATTGTGGCCGATAATAACACCACCGGCACGCCGATCCACACGCCGAACATGGCACCACCGGCCAGAGTCAATACTGTTGCGCCGGGAAACGACAATGCCGCCATGACGATGTAGATCAAGGAATAAATGCCTATGACCAGCAGCGGTTGTTGTTGGTAAGTCTGATGTAAATCATCGCGGCTTTCTTTAAGCGCTTCGAGACTTAAGAAACGGTCCAGATCGAATATAAAAAAACAACTTATGATCAAACCGAGTAATAAAACAATCCACCCGCGTTTCTTCATGCTTTTTCCTTTTCAGCATTAATTGCGCAATATCCCGTGACCGGCTAAAAGCCGTCTGCTCGTTATACTTTAGAATCGCACCATTGATTGAACAATTTTGTCTTGCCGCAAGTTCGCACCATGCCTTACAAATTAACTTCCGCAATGACACAACTTCAACAGCGTTGCATAGTCATCATATTCTTAATAACATAGCTATTAAGTTTATTTGTCTTGCGATACCACAATTCAGTCAATAACTTCGATTACTTTTACCCAATATGAATCGACCTCATCAGCAATCTTTCTTTAAAACGGAAGATTTTTGGGCCATTGCTATTGCCGGCTTTTTGCTGCTTGCCGGATTGGCAATCTATTTTTCAATGCTTTCAGCAGATTTAAAACAGAAAATTACCGCAACGTCTGCAATCGTTCAAAGTGAGGCAAATAAGCCGGTTAAAACCATTGCTTGGCACGAAGCCACGGCGGAATTAACCCGGCTCAAATTATCCGATGATCCTCTAGGCAAATTCATGAAACACCTCACCACATTACCGAATAAATGGAGTGACGATCCCCTTGAGGCTTTTTATAAACCGGCCAGTCCTGCGGATATGGCATCTGACATACATGCACTCGAAATGGCACGGCAACAGGCATTGACAGCGGAACAGTCGGCGCAGAGTTCCGGTTTTACAGAGCCAGCGCTTAATTCCGCCGCTGTGGCTGCGATTGCACATTGGCAACAGCTCTTGCATGCAACCGGAAAGAAAAGTGCAAAATTCAAAGCGGGTGGTTTTTCACTACCGCATAGTGCCCTGTTATTCTGTTTTTTGGCGGTAATTTTCGGCATCGGTGCAAAAGTACAAGAAATTACCTTCCGGCAATTTATTCCGGGCTTTGCGCTCATCTTTTTGTTGGCTCTGATTGCTTTGTTTCTGGCGGCACAAAACGATTTCAAGGATTATGGCCTAGAATACGCGCTATGGGCTATTTTGCTCGGTATCACCATCAGCAACACCATCGGCACACCCCGTTGGGCAGCAGGTGCATTGCAAACGGAATTTTTTATTAAAACCGGCTTGGTATTAATGGGTGCAGAGCTTCTGATCGGCAAAATCCTTGCAATCGGTCTACCCGGCATTTTTGTCGCCTGGGTAGTCACGCCTATCGTGCTAGTGGTAACTTACTGGTTTGGCCAAACGATATTGAAGATTGCATCCAAACCGCTCAATATCACTATCAGCGCCGATATGAGCGTATGCGGCGTATCCGCTGCAATTGCCACAGCAGCCGCCAGCAAAGCCACGCGCGAAGAACTCACCGTAGCGATTAGCCTGAGCATGGTTTTCACCGCGGTCATGATGGTCGCAATGCCGCTTTTCGTCAAATTTACCGGCATGCCGGAAATCCTCGGCGGTGCCTGGATTGGCGGCACCATCGATAGCTCCGGCGCAGTCGTGGCCGCTGGTGCGGCACTTGGCGACAAAGCGATGTATGTTGCAACCACTATCAAAATGATTCAGAACATGCTGATTGGCATTGTCGCCTTTTGCGTTGCCGTCTATTTCGCAACAAAAGTTGATAGGAGTACTCACGCGCCGCAAATCACCATCGGTGAAATTTGGCACCGCTTTCCCAAATTCATTCTCGGCTTCATTGGCGCCAGTATGCTGTTTTCGATTCTTTGTGAAGCGCTGGATAAACACACCGCCAGCCTGGTACTGGAACATGGCATGCTAGGCGATTTCACCCGGAACCTGCGAACTTGGTTTTTTTGTCTGGCTTTTGTCAGTATTGGCCTATCTACCAACTTCAGAGCACTCAAGCAACATTTTGTCGGTGGCAAACCGCTGCTGCTATATGTCTGTGGACAACTCCTCAATTTATTGTTAACGCTGGGAGTCGCATATTTGATGTTTTACAAGGTATTCCCTGAAATTACGGCAACGATTTAAAAGTTAACTTGTACGAAATGTTGCTTTTAAAAATAAATACATAACTACCCATAAGCTATTTTGCCGCCGTCATCCTCGAATTCCATTCACATAAGCCGCAGTTAATTCGTGGCGAGGTGATTCGAAAATTTTTTGGCAACGGCCGAATTCGATCAACTGCCCGGCATGCCCGCTGACCCAGAAAAAGGCTGCGTAATTGGCAATGCGTCTGGCCTGCGCCAGATTATGCGTCACGATGACGACGGTATATCGGCCACGCAAACGGCAAATCAGGTCCTCCACGACACCGGAAGCGATCGGATCAAGGGCGCTGCACGGTTCATCCATCAATAAAATTTGCGGCTGCAATGCCAGAGCGCGCGCGATACAAAGCCGCTGTTGCTGTCCGCCGGACAAAGTGAGCGCCGATGATTCCATGCGATCGCAAACTTCGTCCCATAACCCGACGTCGCGCAGCGCCTGCTCGGAAATGTCGGCTACTTCGGCTTTCCGGGTGACGCCATGCTCATGCAGCGGCAACGACAGATTACGGCGGATAGAAAGCGGAAATGGCGTGGGTTTCTGGAACACCATGCCGATCTTGGCGCGCACCAGGTTGACGTCCTGTTTCTTGTCCAGCAGGTTCTTGCCGTGAAAGTTGATCTGGCCCTCGGCGCGCTGTCCCGGGTAAAGATC
>SSFV01000078.1 GCA_008015565.1 Nitrosomonas sp.
CCAAAATATTGCAATTCATACCCGGCTCGCAAGCCTGTCATCAACGGAATCGGAATGGAAACAATCAATTTTCCCAAAAAGTAAGGAGAATTGGGTAAATGCGCATTCTGCTGTTCGGCGTTCTGAATACCATAACTACTACGCAGCCTGACCCCGCTATCCCAGGTTTTATCCAGTGACAACTCCACACCTCTGGCTACCACTTTTTCCGATGACTGTTGATACTGAGTCAACGCAGATAATGGATCAATCCCTAAGGTAATCAAATTATGCATATCCCATGCATAGGCGATAGCACGTAGATTCATATCCGGTTGGGGGCGATAATCTGTAACCAGTTCGAGCGTATCAACCATTTCGGCGCGCAAACCGGGATTGGCAACCTGAGTAATGCCATCGTCATACTCCCGTTCAAATGAATTGGGTGCGCGGTGAGCTCGACCATAAAGCGCTTTGAAAGTCGATTTGGGTGTCGCCTGCCAGATAAGCGCGCCGCGCGGGCTTAAGCGGCTGTTAATCCAACTGTTGAAATCGTAACGTAAACCTGCGGTCGCCGAGAGCGTATCGGTAATACGCCATTCGTCCTGGATATATACCCCTGTGCGTACCATTGAGCTTTTAATCAATAGATTGCTGTCTTCCGGATTATCCAAATTATGGTATGTTTGCTTGATGCGCGTATTGTATTGATATTCGACTCCCAACATCAGGCTATGGTTAGTCAGCGCCGTAGAAAGTAACCGCAGTTCCGCGCCATGCCAGTCACTAGGTCCAGTCGATAGTGTCCGCTCGCCCCCATAGATAAAAAAGCCATCCCAATCGTATCTACCTAAAAATAACCTGCTCAACACGTTTAACGTATTGTTGGCAAAATTGTCGTTGTACTGGATTTGTGTGTTTAAACGTTTGTCCCGGATAAATTGTCCGGTGATTAGCGGATCGGAAAAATACGCTGCGGTGGGATCTTCCTTTTTACGGTCACCATACAGAAAATCGAATGAAAGCGGACCTCGCGATGCGCTGGCAAAGACTTGCTTGATGTTTTCACCATCCAAACGATGCGCGATACCCGAAATACCGGTTTCGCCATAATCAAAGAAACGATCGGCTCCCCTTGCTTGCAAGGCTGAAAAGGAAATGATCGCATCAATGCCGTTGTCAAATTTTTTACCAAAGGTTGCCCGCTCCTGCGGCATGGTTTCAGCCGTTTGATACGAAGCCGAAAGCTCAGCGCCCTTCACGTCTGAGCCTTTGCGGGTAATGATGTTGACGACACCCAGCATGGCATTCTGACCATACACGGCACTGCCAGGACCGGGAATAAATTCAATCCGTTCTATCAAATCGATATCGAGTGGAAAATCACGTCCCACCGGCCCTTGATCATAGGTCGCATCGTTGATGCGATTACCATTGATGGTAACCAACACACGTGTCGTGAAATCACCTGGCAAACCAAAACCGCGTACACCTAAAAAATCGTATTGGTAATCATAGGTCGTATATACTCCCGGCAGACTGGCCAGCACTTCTCCCAATGTGCGCCAGCCAAAGTTTCTGATATCCTGGCGCGTAATCACGCTAACAGCAGCAGCGACTTGCTGTTGTTTTTGCGCGTATTTTGAAGCACCCACAATGGTGACATTCATCAACTCTTCCAGACTCATCTGTTCCAAATTCTTGGTTGCTAAAACAGGAGATGCGGCGATAACAAATAAACCGAGCAACAACATCCCGTTTACCAGGAAGCCGGTATTGGTTACGCGAAATTGTCGTGGCATGTGCGTAATAAATAGGGTTGATTTTCAAATACCCCGATTTAAACATGCCGAGTTATGAATGAAAGAATAGAGAAATAAGGCTTTACCCGCCTAATTTATAGCATTTCACGAATCAAACCGTTTTACCAAACAGTTCCAGAACAAGCCATCCATTTGGCAGATTTTTTTGTATCATTTTTGCAAATTAATTGACTTACCGGACTAACAAAAATCTAGCCTGGAATACGAAAACTCTCTTCAGCCGTTATTTTATAACCCTAAGAACCCTCCGGACTGATGATTCCATAATTGTGCATAATGCTGATTGTTAGCAATCAGTTTGGCATGACTGCCCTGTTCGACGATACGGCCTTTGTCGAATACGATTAGGCGATCCATTGCGGCGATGGTGGAAAGCCGGTGTGCAATTGCGATCACCGTTTTGCCTTCCATGAGTTGATATAAACTTTGCTGAATGCTGGCTTCTACCTCAGAATCCAGAGCGGAAGTAGCCTCGTCCAGAACCAAAATGGGCGCATTCTTAAGCAATACCCGTGCAATCGCAATACGTTGACGCTGCCCGCCGGAAAGCGTAACACCGCGTTCCCCCACATGCGCATCGTAACCGGTGCGGCCCTTGATGTCGCGCAATGCCTGAATAAACTCATGCGCTTGAGCCTGTTGGGCGGCTGCGATCATTTGCGCATCCGTTGCATCCGGCCTGCCGAATAAAATATTGTCGCGCACCGAGCGATGCAGCAATGAGGTATCTTGCGTCACCATTGCAATATTGGCACGCAGGCTATCTTGCGTAACGGCCCTAACATCCTGGCCGTCGATAGTGATACTACCTTGTTGAACATCGTAGAAACGCAACAGCAAGTTGACAAATGTTGACTTGCCTGCGCCCGATCGGCCAACAATGCCAACTTTCTCGCCAGCGGCGATATGCAAATTGAGACCGGAAAAAATTGACAGCGATGCCTGTTGCTGCGGATGGTAGGAAAAATCAACCTGATTGAAATCAATTGCGCCTCGCGGCACTTTCAGTTGTACCGCATCAGGCGCATCCGTAATGAGTTGCGGTCTGGAAATCGTGTTCATGCCATCTTGCACGGTACCCATATTCTCAAATAAGGCGTTGACTTCCCACATGATCCAATGCGACATACCTGTCATGCGAATCGCCAAACTCATGACGATCGCAATCGCCCCGGGGCTGATGTCGCCTTGCTGCCATATCAACAATCCCAGCGCGCCAGTTGCAAATACCATCAGCATATTGATCGTCCAAACACTGAAATTCAATCCGGTCGCTAAACGCATTTGCGGGTAAACCGTGGCCATAAATTCTTCCATGCCCGCCCTAGCATAGGCGGATTCCCGCTGGCTCTGGGAAAACAATTTTAGCGTCAAGATATTGGTGTAACTATCAACGATGCGTCCGGTCATCAGCGCGCGCGCATCAGCTTGAAGAGTGGAAATGCGTTTTAAACGCGGCACAAAATACGACAATATGCCAATGTACAAAAACAACCAAACCAATATTGGCAAACAAAGGTAAGGATCGGCTTTAATTACAAGAAACAACGTAGTAGTAAGATAAACCGTGACAAACAATATGACATCGAGCAGTTTCAGCACCGTTTCGCGTACTGCCAGGGCGGTTTGCATTACCTTGGTAGCTATCCGGCCACTAAATTCATGCTGAAAGAACCCGTAGCTCTGACTAAGCAAATAACGATGCGATAACCAGCGCACACGCATCGGAAAATTGCCCATCAGAGTCTGGTTGATTACCAATGCATGCACGAGCACCAATAGCGGAATCCATAGCAAAATGAATATTGCCATACCCAGCAAAGTGGCCCATTCGCTTTCAAAGAAGTTCTCGATTTTCTTTTCCGCCAGCCAATCGACCATTTGCCCCAACACACTGTATAACAGGGCTTCGCTAACAGCCAGCAAGGATGTCAACAGCGCGAGCAGCATCAGATGAAATTCAATTCCGCGGATATAGTGGCGGCAGAATTGGTACAACCCCTTAGGCGGTTCGACCGGATGTTCCGGTGGATAGGGAGGAATCAGGCGCTCAAAAAAACCGAACATGGCCAAGCCTTCAGTTTAATTGCCGCTCAATTGCTCAAAGATCCTGAATCCAGCCACGTAAGTACCAATGGCGGAACCCAACGTGGAGAAAATAAATATCAGCAAAATCCGTGTAACTTGATTACTCCACCATCCTTTTAACGAGGTTGTATCCGCTCTGAGCCGGTTAAAATCGCCTACTTTCGGTTTGCGTAAATAAGTCTCCACCGCTGCGACCACCATGCCAGCGCCTATCGTTGGATTTAAGGATGTCAGGGGCGCCGCTAAAAATGCGGTCAATACTGAAAGCGGGTGAGCAAAAGCAATAGCTGCGCCAATAGCCGACAAACCGCCATTGATGACAATCCAGTCGATCACCATGGCTGTTCCCATTTCAGGACTACGCATGAAACCAATGACAAAACCTGTCACAATCAACGCAACAATGAGCCAAGGTAAATATTTGAACCAACTGGAAGAAGGCGGAATAGTCTCAAGCTGGGTAATCCGCTCGTCAGGATTGGTTATATCTTGTGCTTCGAGTTGCCGCGCCATGCCATTCAAGTGTCCGGCGCCTATCACGGCCAAAATATGCTGATAGCCATTCTCCTTGCATTCCTTTATAAGCCGGGCGGTCATATATTCATCGCGCTCACTGATGAGCGGGCGGAATAATTCTTTCTCGTTCTCGGCAAATTGTGCAAAGGAACTCTCGAGCACATCGCCTTCTTTTAATCGCTCGATTTCATCAGCATTGAATTTTTCTTTACTGATCACACTGGCAATCAAGCCGGCAAACAAGTTCATACGTTTCCACCATGGCACGCTCCGGTATATACGCTTCATAGTCGTTCCGATTTCGCGGTCTATCAGCAAAACGGGTAATTTGGCGGCTTGCGCATCTTTGATCGCAACGCGCATTTCCGCACCCGGTTCAATGCCTAGCTGCTCGGCCATGCGCTGCTGAAAAGCTCCCAAGGCTAAGCTGGCAGCAACCATACTCGCCTGACCGTTTTTGATCACTTGGAACAAATCCATCTTGGCCATTGCATCAGGATTGACGATGACCTTGTGGCGGCTCGGACATAACTCAACTGCCACAGCGTCATACTTTTCTGTAGCGATTAATTCTTGCACTTTATCCGCACTGGCTTTTGAAACGTGCGCGGTCCCCAGAAGCGTAATATTGCAATTGTTCACCCTTACAGTTTTAATGGGTTCAGTCTGCTCATCTTCCGGTTTTGATAAATTTCTATCGTATTCATTTAAATTATTCATCGGCTCGCATTAATTAAGGATCAATCGGCATACAAAAAATACCGGAAGGGTATCATGTCAATCAGTAAAACAAAATTCGATTCTTCTCGAACAAGATAATTGGCGGATTCGCATATGTTCGATCTGTTCTTTACATTGATATAAAGTAGAACCACAAAGAACGGTGTACAATTTTAATTAGTTCTAAAAGAAAGCTTACTTGCAACTAAGCGCCAAATAAAAACAGTTAAAAAGGAGTGGATGTCATGAAGCGACCAATTACGGCAGTATTGCTAACCACTGCCTTGATACTATCCAGCTGCGCAACAGTGCCGGAACATCATGCCTCGTATGTCACTTCGGCACAATTCCAAACGTATAGTTGTGAGGAATTATCAGCGGGAATTGAACGGATTCAAACCAGGGTTAATCAATTAATGGGCAAATCCAATGACAAAACAACCGCTAAAGATCAATGGAATCTTGGCGGTGATTTATCGCTTTCTTGGAGCGCATTGTTTGCGCTGGGTGGAAGCAAAGAGCAAGAAGCTGAATATGTGCAACTAAAGAGTGAATACGATGCAATCCAGCAGTGGGCAACTGCCAAAAAGTGTCCAGGTGCTATTCCACCCGTCGATAGACCACCTGAATTCGATCCCACCATTTAACCCGTACGCTATCATCGCCCATACATAGCTTGAGAGCGCCAATCCTAGCTCATTTTAATGCCCGGTGTCTGGCAAGATAGCGCGGTGTCCAGCCATGAAGTATTTTGTATGCAAAGTGATAGCGCGCAACATGATAGCTAGGATCAAAACCATAAAAATTTAATCGCATGCGATCCAGTTCTTCGTCGCGATAACGCTGCAGGGGCTTCAATTGTTCGTCCATTCGACGCCGGCATTGCTTCTTTCTTAGCAACTCATGAAAACCAGGATCAATTGCAATCGCCTCAGCAAGGCACCTGATTTTTTTCTTGAAATCTTCTCTACTTACCGCAAAGCAGTCATCGATCAATCCGCTATCGCGCGCTTCCCTTGCACCAATTGGCATGCGGTTCTGCATAATCTGTTGGGCCTGGCACTGGTTGACGCGTCGAGGCAAAAGATAAGTCCAGTATTCCGAACCATATAGGTTACCCATGTTTTTATAATGAGGATTCAGAATAACGCTTTCACGCGCAAAAATATAATCACCAGCCAGTGAAAGAAAAACCCCGCCGGCACCGGCATTACCCTGCAAAGCGGCGATCGTCAATTGCCGGTCAGTAGTAATTATGGCATGCACCAAGTCGTTCATCGCGTTAATATTGTGCCAGGATTCATCCGCGGGACTTTCGGCATTTTCAATATGGTTGAGGTGGATACCGTTACTCCAAAAGTCAGCCCCTCCCATGAGTACAATAACCCGGACATCACATTCGACAGCTTTTATATAAACATCCCGCAAACGCTTACATTGTTCACTATCCATAGCGCCGTTATAAAACTCAAAATAGAGATAGCCGACGCCATCTTTTTGCTCAAACCAGATATCCCGGTATGAGTCACCGGATTTCATACTGAAAGAATCATAGGACACTTCTGGAACAGTCTGGAGATAATCCCGCAACACAGTCGTGGCCGCCAATTTTAAAGCCGGCTCCGCATTATATTTTGGTTTTAAATGACCAATCCAGACTGCACCGTCCACAGTGGCCCGGCAAATGGCATTGTTACGCTTTGCTACAATTGTTCCAGGTTTACCTGTCATGTACTGTTCACGGCAAGCATCAAACAGATAATAGGATTTGCTGAAAAGCGTATCCAGAACACCCGGAAACCCATCAGCAGCATGTATTTTTCGTAATACCGCATGGGTGTTGTCATGCTGCCAGTCAATCCTGCGGTCAGGCTGCCGGATTGGGGCATGCAATCGGCCCAGTATATCTGCGCGCGAGTAATCCAGCGGAAACGGTTTAAATGTGCCCGATTCAAATCGCCTTACTGCAGTCAAAATAGCGGCCGTTGCAGCTTCAGTTGTTTCATGGCGGTATATGCTGCTTTTCCTGGCTAGCCGCATCGGAAATTTTTCCGCCGCCCAGATATCACCGGCATCCATTTCGGCATTGGCTTGTAATACCGTTACACCCCACTCCTGCCGTCCATGCATGATCGCCCAATCCAATGCGGAGGAACCACGGTCTCCGATGATTCCAGGGTGAACGATAAAACAAGTCACTTTACGCCAAACTGCTTCCGGAATAGCGCGTTTGAGGAACGGCGCAATAACCAAACCGGGTTGAAACAACTCAACCGCCTGTTGCGTTACGTTGTCATTGATATCAAATTCGATAGAGAGATCATGACCGCAGCGAATCAACTCCACAAATAAGCGCTGCGCTAAGCTATTGAAGCTATGGGTAAGAAATAGAATCTTCAATCCGATTGCTCAACAAATGCGTGGCAACTGTTCACCACTCAGCCAATCGACCACGCGTTTTCCGCCAAAACAGGTTTGCATCTGCACAAAACAATGCGTGTCCTCGATCACTTCGCCAATAATGGCAGCATCCTTTCCCAAAGGATGCGCATGCATTACATTCAGCAAATTTTCGGCATCATCCGCATTACAAATTGCTATAAGTTTACCTTCATTGGCAATATAGAGCGGATCCAAACCCAAAAACTCACATGCTGCATTCACTTGCTTACGCATCGGTAAGTGGCTTTCATACAACACCATCCCAACCGCTGATTGTTGCGCAATTTCGTTAAGCACGGTAGCCACCCCACCCCGAGTCGGATCGCGCAGTACATGTATAGCCGGCACGGCGGCAACCATATTCGCGACCAGATCATGTAAAGCTGCCGTATCGGATTGAATACTGGTTTGAAACGATAGGTTTTCACGTAACGCCATCACGGCGATGCCGTGATCTCCCAGCGTGCCGGATATCAGTATTTTGTCTCCCGCCCGCGCGTTCTCACCCGAAATATTAATTCCCCCGGCTAGTCTGCCTATTCCAGTCGTGGTAATAAATACACCGTCCGCGTTGCCTCTCTCCACGACTTTGGTATCACCCGTAACAATCGGCACACCTGCGGCCATCGCTGATTGCGCCATGGAATCAACGATGCGTCTCAGATCGGAAAACGGGAAGCCTTCTTCCAGTATGAAACTGGCTGCAAGATAACTAGGCGTGGCACCAGACATAGCGATGTCATTAATGGTGCCATGAACCGCCAAACTGCCAATATCTCCACCAGGAAAAAACAAAGGCGTAATGACATAACTATCCGTGGACATCACCATACGCTCATTACCTCCCTGAAAGCAGGCCTGATCATTGCTCTGACGTAAAAATTCGTTATCGAAAGCCGCCACGAACAATTGCTGGATCAACTGCGCCATCGCGCGCCCGCCGCTGCCATGCTTCATTTCCACACAGCCGTGTTTAAAATCAATTGCCCGGGTATAACCCGCTTTAACTCTCCCAGGATTTGACATCAATGGTTCCGTAACGCACTAAAATCTTTGCTCCGAAATCGTCCGTAGCTATAATACGCTGCGCATGCGCCTTCCGATGACACCATGCAAGATCCGACCGGGTTTTCCGGCGTGCAAACTGTGCCAAAAATCTTGCAATCTTGGGGCTGTTTAACGCCACGCAAGATAGCGCCGCACTCGCATGCTTTATTGTCTGCAATTGACAATGCAGGAATTGAAAAGCGCCGCTCTGCGTCATACTCTGCATAGCAGGATTTAATTTTAAGCGCACTGTATGGCACCAAGCCAAGTCCTCTCCACTCAAATGAACGACGTAATTCGAACACTTCTGACACTAGTAATTGCGCTTTAATATTGCCTTGAGGCAATACTGCGCGGGTAAATTCATTCTCCACTTCTGCGCGGCCCGTGTTAATTTGGCGGATCAGCATTAATATCGCCTGCAGAACATCCAAGGGCTCAAAACCGGCTATCACCACAGGTTTCTGAAATTCCTCAGCAAAATATTGGTACGGCTGGCTACCTATAACTACCGACACGTGTGCCGGACCAATAAATCCGTCCAATGCAACCACGCCAAACTCACGCACCTCTGGAGATTGCAAAATATGCGAAATAGCAGAAGGTGTTAACACATGATTACAAAATACGGTGAAATTATCTCAACCCAACGCTTGAGCTTTTTTGATCGCAACAGCCGTAGGCCGTGTCGTGGTTTCACAGCCGATCGCAAAAAAAACAACTTGTTGCTGAGGATTCTGCTGCGCAATTTTTATTGCATCTTCACTAGAGTCAACCATCCGCACGTCCGCGCCTCGTGCTTTTGCCCGCAACAAACTCATGCCGTTTGCTGCAGGTATACGTAGCATGTCCCCGTAACTGCACAATATTAATCCAGGTGTTTGTGCTAATCGAATGGCATTTTCCACCCGGCCAAC
>SSFV01000139.1 GCA_008015565.1 Nitrosomonas sp.
GGATTGTGCCAGGTGCCGGGCATTTCAACATGCACAGCTATGCAGGCAAGGAATACGAGAGACAGGTTACTGCCTTTTTATCAAAATATTTACAGCCGCAGAAACATCACTTACTAGAATGAATTTATTCACCTGAATCGGGTGTTCAATTTTTACGAAAAATATTATGATAAAGTCGTAGTACTATTGTTAAACAATATTTTTCTATTGATTTAATGCCAGGACCAAATAATGAATCTCTACCGAAATATTTTACTTGCCATCGATTTTGCTGATCAAGATGACCGCGTTTCTCAAAAAGCCAAATTGCTAGCCGAGCAATTTGCCGCGCAGCTTCACATTATCCATGTGCTGGATAATATTCCCATGCCTGATACCCCTTATGGCACAATCATTCCATTAGATGAGGATTCAGAGTATGACTTATTGCAAATCAAGAAAAATAAATTTATACAAATCGGCGATCAACTGAACATTCCGCCTGAACGCCGCTGGATGGTCTGGGGTGAACCAGAGCAAGAAATTACCCGGCTCGCAGCTCAAGAACACATCGATTTGATTATTGTTGGCTCACATGAACGCCATGGATTGGCGGTGTTGATGGGTTCAACCGCCAAGGATGTTCTATATCACGCTGGTTGCGATGTGCTGGCCATTCACATAAAAGATGAATAGAAGCCAAACTATTCGAGGCGATCACCTCCAGAATTGCCACCAAGGCTTAGCGCCTATTTCCGGCAATTCATTGAGGAAATGACTATCCGGGAAATTCAGGCGCATGACGCGCTCGGCATCATCGCGTAAATCGTACAATTCCAGCTCTTCATAAGCTTTGACCATAATATACAGCGCTTCCTCCGATGCAGGTGTACGCGGATACTCTTTGACAGCGTTTTGCGCCCGGTTAGCCGCAGCAATGTATGCCTTGCGCTTCATGTAATAACGTGCAACGTGAATTTCACCCATGGCCACGGCATTGATAAGATAAGCCATACGCTGCCTGGCATCGGCGGCATACTTGCTTTCAGGAAAGCGCATCACCAATTCCTTAAAATTCTCAAAGGATTCTCGCGATGCTTTGGAATCGCGTTCACTCATATCCTGTTTAAACGGGCCTTTCAACAAAAACCCCATCATACCCCAGTTATCGTTAAAACTTGCTAACCCTTTGATATAATATGCATAATCCACATTGTCATGATTCGGATGTAATTTGATAAAGCGATCGGCTGCAGCGATGGCGGAAGCAGGCTCTTCGTTCTTATAATGCGCATAGGCAGTTTCAAGCTGCGCTTGCTGAGCTATCCGGCCATAGGGATACCGCGCTTCCAAAGATTCATACAGCTTAATGGCCGCAGTATAATTACCTTCATTTAATTTTTCTTTTGCTTCTGAATAGAATTTATTAGCAGACCAGTCCTCCTGATCTGTTTGACGATCCGGCAGCAAATTACAGGCCGATAAACCGAACATTAGCAATAACGCAAAGCAACGCAACATGACAAATCCCATAAAAAACGGTGATATCCTTGCTGATTATAACGTAAAGGCATCATTACAAGCACCCATCACTGCCTCACCTCGAAGCCCGATCAATTTAACGATCCCGGCAAATCAGGCCGGTCTTCGTCTGGATAAGGCACTCGCGCAACTGTTACCGGACTGGTCCCGCAGCCATGTGCAAACATGGATTAATGAAAAGCGCGTCACAGTCGATGGCAAAATTCCCACTGTCAAACAAAAAATTTGGGGTGACGAACAGGTTTCAATTTTACCCGGTGACTGTATCAATGAATCGGTTCACAGCGCCGAAGATATCCATCTTGAAGTTGTTTACGAAGACGAGTCGCTAATCGTGATTAACAAGCCTGCCGGTTTAGTTACGCATCCGGGAAATGGCAACTGGCAAGGTACCCTGCTCAACGCATTATTGCACCATGCAACGCAATTGGAAAACATACCCCGCGCTGGTATCGTGCACCGCTTGGATAAAAACACCAGCGGATTACTGGTGGTGGCCAAAACCCTGGAAGCGCAAATTAATCTCGTGCGTCAGCTTCAACAACGCACAGTGAAACGGGAATACCTTGCCCTGGTACTGGGTCATGTTAAGCAAGGCGGCTGTGTCGACTTACCGATTGGCAGGCACCCCGTTCAGCGCACCAAAATGTCCATCCATCCGCGGGGAAAACCCGCTCGTACGCACTATCAAGTACTGGAAATTCTTGAAGGTTGCACACTGTTACGCTGCAGCCTGGAAACAGGCCGTACCCATCAAATTCGAGTACACATGAATGCCATCGGACACCCCCTTGCGGGTGATCCGGTATACAGCGGCAAACCGAAGAATACCGGACAAGCGGCAGGAGAAATACTCACTCGTTTTCCCAGGCAAGCTTTGCACGCTCAGAAGCTTGCGCTGACTCACCCGCAGACGCTTCAAATTTTGCAATGGGAAGCCGGGATACCCCATGACATGGAGCAACTATTGCAGCAATTGCGCTCGCTTGAATCAAAAGAATAATAGAAGGCTCGAGATTAATTTTTGGTTATGACAAAAAAATGCGCCCGCAGGCGCATTTTTTTGTCTCGATGATTAAGACTTAAAATATGGTCAGCATTTTAAAAGGGTAGTATCGCGTCCATCGAGAAAAGAATCTGATCTTTGTTGCCGCCAAAAGGGCGATAAGCCGAAGCTTGAAGTGACTCATGCAATGCATCGACACGGTCATAACGGATATTAGGACGAATATTCAGTTGCTTAAATCCTTTCCATCCGACATTAAGCGTTCTCAGCGCTTTCCAATTGGCACCGATGGTCACCGCATAATAATCCGCTGGTGTGCTGGTACCGAGCAAACCAATATTACTGGCATAACTGGTACCCAGATGATTGGTCGCTGCTGTTACCCGACCCGGTGCAAAAACCCGGAAACCATCGCGATCGCGGAACCATTCCGCCCGGACACCGACGGACAATGCAGGCGTCAAGTCATAGTAGAAATGCGAATTAACACCATACCATTCCGCGTCTTTGACAACCCCGGCATAGACATTATTTGCCAGCAGCACGTTATCCGCAAAGCCGTGGTCATGCTGTATAATCAAATGTGTTCTATCCGTGAATTTATGTTTTAAAACAAGGCTATACATTCCCCAGAAGCTGCTATTGCGTGTAGATGTGGTACTTCCCGTACCACTGACATTGAATGAAGTATTACCGTCATTGCTAGTCCACGTTACGCCTCCGATACCACCCCAATTTTCCATTTGCTTATCGAAATTACCATCCCATCCGCCTGTTCCGCTTCCACCGATGGTACCTGCCATAGCGGTAAAGTTTTTATTGATGGTGTAATTACCCAGTACGCCGGTATGCGTGAAAGGCTCGCCATACTGCATGGTATAAGCATGGCTGTAAAAGAAGTTATTCGGTGCGGGAACCGATTCAAAGCCAATCGGTGTATAAAAATGCCCGACTTTAACATTCAATCCGTTGCCCAAGGGCGCATAAATTTCCGCAAAAGCCTGAGGAATGGCAATGCCATAAGTACGGCTGGAATTACAGCAAATTTCCAAATCCCAATTGCCTCGATCGGCCAAAGGCCGGCCATTATTGACATCGAATGCCGGATTACCGTATGCCTGTGTAAAAATTGCATCAGTACCGAACAGGAAATCCGCACGGAAACCAAAATCCCATCCTTTACCTTCTGTTTTTACCGCACGTTCCAGGAAGAAATTCAATTGATTCAACTGAAACCTATTGGCTTGGTCGGAAAATGTTACGGGCCCATTGAATCCATGCTCAGAACTGGGATTGTAGGTGGCGCCGCCATGAATCCAGCCACCCGCTGTAATGCCTGTACTCTTGATTGCTTCTATGAAACTATTTGTAGTACCTTTATCAGTAGAGCTTGTCACAGTACTGGCTTGAACAGCGGATAAATTCAAGCCTGTCAGTAGCAGTCCTCCCGCCACTGCATGAATCATTCGATTCGTTTTTAATTTATATTTCATTGCTCCCCCTAACGATTATTTAACGAGCCATAGCATTCTTAGCGCTATGTGAATAGGTACTATCAGAGCATAAACAAAACCCTAGCACCTATGTGGACAGACTCTATCACTGAATCCTTAGAATGGTCAACGTAAACAAACGGGTAAAGCAATGTTACACAAAAAATACAACAGTTCCGCCAACATTCGCTTTATTGGAGCGGATAAGCCATGTCCCGCTACCTCCGCTTTTGTATTTGGCTTACCAGAAACCCCAATTGCCGGTTCCGGCTATCCATATACCTAACATAGCATTGGTTACCGCATGCGCGAGAATGGGGGACCACAACGTATTACTGCGCATATACAAAAGATTATAAACAACTCCGGCGAGTAATCCGGCGAACCACAAACTGTGGGCAACCGCAAACAACACTGCCGTGATGCAGAATGCCTTGCATCCTGCTTGTGCCGGGTTGACGGATAAGAAATTGGGATGGGCGATCCAACGCATCAGAAATGAGCGCCAAAACAGTTCTTCCATAAGCGGTACCACCAATGCAGCGCCCAGTAACCGCATGACCACCAAAAACCAATCCATTTGCCCATCAACATCGCGCGGATCGAAACCCACGGACTCTCCCAGCACCATCCAATCTGCGGTCAGATTAATCCATGCAACGAACACCGCAATACCTGCCACAATCGCACTCGACCAAGTACGTAAATTTACTCCGTTTGGCCACTTCAGCTCACTGTATGCACTTCTAAACAACCACAGCAAGCTGGCGACAACCGAAATTTTCACCACGTAAAGTAAACGCACATCGTGGGCATCCCAGCCAAATTTCAACAAGACATCTTCTACAAGCATAAAAAATACATACGCACCAAACGGCGCAATGCGAGAGATTTTGTCCCAATCAGCTATCATCATGGTTATGTCTTAAGTGAATACGTTATATAGTGGCATCTTCGCCTGCAGTGTATAGAAAATACCCGGCTGAATAAGGTGGAAATAACACGGAATGAATGGCTTATTTTGAGTGAGCGATTATGAAAAAACCCGCAAAACAAAAAACGCAGGCAATCCTCTGTGCATGCGGTATGCCGTATGCTTATACGCAGTGTTGCGGCCGCTTCGTGGATGAAGGTGTAGCTGCCGCAACGGCCGAGCACCTGATGCGGTCGCGCTATACCGCGTACACACTCGGCCGTGAAAACTATTTACTGAAAACCTGGCACCCCGATACCCGCCCAACTTCACTGCAATTAGCCGTTCCGCCGCAAAAACAATGGCTGGGTCTCACCGTCAAGCGCCATGCGCAAACGGATGCCGATCATGCCATCGTTGAATTCATCGCGCGTTACAAAATCAATGGCCATGCTCACCGCTTGCATGAAATCAGCCGGTTTGTCCGCGAGCAAGGGATATGGTTTTATGTCGATGGCGACATCTTGGCAGGCCGTTGAAAACCTATCTGTATTGCCGCGGCGGTGTTTAAAACAGGTTCTCAAAATGCTCATTTATTACGCATAAAATGCGCTTTTTCACCTGTTTTTGCCTTGTATCGACTGCCTCGAAAACGTTTTTAGACGACCTGTTAGAGGATTGAAACAATCTTACTTCACAACGCCTCATAACGAATTTCCACCACTTCCAGCTCTTCGATTCCGGCGGGCGTTTGCAATTTAACGCAATCACCTTCCCGCGCTTTGAGCAGCGCCTTAGCCAACGGGGAAATCCAACTGATGCGGCCGCGGCCCGGATCCGCTTCGTCCAGGCCAACGATACTGTAAGTACGCGTCTCGCCTTGGATATCGCAGACCGTCACCGTAGCGCCAAAAAACACTTGATCGCATGCGCCACGCTGCGCAGGATCAACGACTTCGGCGTTATCCAGCCGTTTGGACAAAAAACGCAGACGCCGATCGATTTCGCGCAAGCGCCGCTTGCCGTAAATATAATCCCCATTTTCCGAACGATCGCCATTGGAAGCCGCCCAGGTGATGGTTTTTACCAGCGCGGGACGCTCAATTTTCCACAACTGATCAAATTCATCTTTCAATTGTTGATAACCAGCCGGCGTAATGTAGTTCTTCACGCCTTGCGGTAATTTCGGCGCACTATCCAGGTCGTCGTCTTCATCGCTTTCTTTGACAAATGCTTTGTTCATACTGTTAACCGATTGTTAAATTTATCAATGTGCCACCGTCCGGGAAAAGACATTGATGACAACCACGCCGATCACGATCAGCGCCAAGCCAATCACCGCGGGCATATCCAGCGATTGCCCCAAAAAAAGCCAGCCGCTCAACGCAATCAATACCACACCCACACCCGACCAAATGGCATAAGCCACGCCGACGGGAATGGTTTTCAGCGTCAGCGACAAAAAATAAAACGCCAGTAAATAACCCGCTACTACGATTACGGATGGCCAAAAACGCGTAAAACCCTCGGCTGCTTTCAGACAGGAAGTTGCAATCACTTCACTGACAATTGCGACGGCAAGTAAAATCCATTGCTGCATTCTGTAATTCATCCCATGTCACAATCAGTTATTGTCGTGTTATTGATTCAGCGCATCGGCAATCTGATTAAAGAGCTTGTGCTGATAAAAGTTGCTGATATTGTCAGCCAACTGATCCAGCAAACGCTGCCTCGATTCCCGGCTGGCCCATGCGATATGCGGCGTGACAATCAAATTTGCCGGTTGCTGCTGCAAAATCACATTATCTTTTGTGGGCGGTTCTTCTTGTATCACATCGATCCCGGCACCGGCAATGCGTCCGGTAGACAAGCAATGCAATAAGTCCGCTTCGTTCACCAATTTGCCGCGCGCAGTATTGATCAGATATGCAGACGGTTTCATCAGTTCAAACTCCCGGTAACTGATGAGATGGTGCGTGTCTTGCGAATACGGGCAATGCAACGTAATAAAATCCGCCTGGCGCATTACATCATCAAACGCTGTTCTGCCCGGGCGCGCTGTTTTGCCTTTATGCTCCGCGATCAATACCTGCATGCCAAAAACTTTCGCAACTTCTGACACCGCCCGCCCCAACTCACCAAATCCGATAACGCCCAGTGTTTTCCCGGACAATTCCTGAATACCGAAATCCAATGGGCAAAAAAACCGGCTCGCCTGCCAGCCACCGCGTTTCACCAATTCCTGATAATCCACAAAGTGGCGCGCCAGATTCAGCATCAGCATGAACACATGCTGCACCACCGAAGGCGTGGCATAACCGCGCACGTTACACACTGGAATATGGTATTCAGCCGCAGCTTGCAAATCGATATTGTTATATCCGGTGGCAGCGACGCAAATCAATTTCAAATGCTTAGCTGCCGCAATGGCTTCCCGGCTGATGAATACTTTATTGCTGACAACGACTTCAGCCTCAAGGATGCGCTCCAACACCTCCTGCTCAGAGGAATCATGATAATACTGCCACGGCGAAATCGCCCGCTCCAGCATTGCACAGTCCATATCGCCGCGAGTGATCGAACCGAAATCAAAAAAAACAGCACGCATGAAAACCCCCGTTATGATTCAAAATCATATCACATGACATCACTTCAACGTTTCAGATTGATCACGTAAAATCCGTGTTGGCAAAATCGTCAAAATACATGAGATAAATACATGGCACTAGCCTGGAACGAAATCAAAGACCGCGCACTGGCGTTTTCCAGAGAATGGGCTAATGCCGAATCGGAAAATGCGGAAGCCAAGCACTTCTGGGTTGATTTTTTCGACGTCTTTGGCATCAGTCCGCGGCGCATTGGCAGTTTTGAACAAAAGATCAAAAAACTCGACGGCCGCGGTTATATCGACTGGCTATGGAAAGGCAATCTGCTGATCGAGCACAAATCACGTGGCTATGATCTGGATCGCGCCTACCGGCAAGCCATCGATTATTTCCCCGGACTGAAGGAACACGAACTGCCGCGTTTCGTGCTGGTCAGCGACTTTGCGCGCTTCCGCCTGTACGACATGATCGAAGGCACGCACAGCGAATTCCTTCTGAAAGAACTGTACAAAAACGTCAAGCTGTTCTGGTTCATCGCCGGGTACCAGCCGCAGAAAATTTCGCCGCAAAGCCCGGTCAACGCCAAGGCGGTGCAGCGCATGGCAAAATTGCACGACCGCCTGAAGCAGATCGGCTACACCGGCCACGCGCTCGAAGTGTATTTGGTGCGTCTGCTGTTTTGCCTGTTCGCCGAGGACACCGGCATTTTCGAACGCACGCAGTTCACCGAATTCATAGAACAGCAAACACGCGAGGACGGCAACGATCTCGCGCCGCAACTGGCGCAACTGTTCGACGTGCTCAACACGCCGGAAACCGCGCGGCTGAAAAACCTCGACGACACGCTGAGCAGATTTCCGTACATCAACGGCAAACTGTTCGAGGAACGCCTGCCGTTCGCCAGCTTCGACCGCGACATGCGCGCCGCGCTGCTGTATTGCTGTGCCATCGACTGGAGCGGTATTTCCCCGGCGATTTTCGGCTCGCTATTTCAAAACATCATGGAC
>SSFV01000141.1 GCA_008015565.1 Nitrosomonas sp.
AATAACCCGGTTTGAGAAGTATTGTTGTAGATAAGGATTAAGCAAGCAACTGGGAAAATGTGTACGCAATATGTGAGAAATTTGTACGGGGTTTTCGCCTTTTTGCTCGAGAAATAAGCCGGTACACAGTCTTGTAGTTAGTACACCTGATAATTATATCGATGCGTTAAAGCTGGGGTCTACACGAGCTAGCCCCTCTTGTTAGTCTTTCTGAAACTTTTAGTAAAAAGGACTTGAGAATACGGTTAGCAAGCAGCCATGCATTTTGTTTTGTAAAACAAAATGCATGGCCTTGTACTAGTATTTTAGAAATCAATATTTCTAAAATTTCCAATAGCATTGCTGCCGTCATGAAAAAATCTTGGCTGGAAAGCGGAAATCAATGTGGCGCTGGGATCAATATTGTCATATATAAACTTTACTTCAACCGGTATTCCCTGAATTATTACAACATCAACTGCATTAAGAAATCCTCCGCTTGATTTGTCCAATGTAGTGACAGATGATGCTTCATATTCCTTGCTCAGGTCATCGTAAAGTTTAGACTCTGATCCAGCATATGCGCTAATACTTGCATCTTTATTAGGGCTTACAACTTTTGTCAAACAAGTCACTTGATTATGCCCGGAATGTGCGCAACCATAGAAATCGACCTTAATTTCACCTGCAGACATTGTGCCCAATGCTGTGTCTGAAAAAGATGTATCTTTTGGTGTGGCATCTAAAACAGAAAAAGTGCCATTAGCAAGATTGAGTTGCAACGTAACGCTTTCGTAGTGGGATGTTCCATCAATTGAAACATCAGGTATAACCAAGATACCATTATTGCTAGTGAAATTAGCTGTCCCTAAAAGAAGGGGTGTTAATAACAATGTCAAAGCAGTTACGATTTTTTTCATTTTTTATTATTCCTATTGAAATGTGAAATAAATATTGCCAAATGCAAACTCAAAATCAATGCATAAAGCATGGTTATTATAGTTTAAAATATGTTTTTTTGAGATTAATCAATATAAAACAACCCCTTTTGCCGAACCAGCTTCCAATCCGATTCACCACGCAGACGGCACACGCCATAGCGGAAAGAGGGCGGTAGTTCGGGAAATTTGAAACGCAGATCATAGAACCAGGCACATTGGACATGTTCTGAAGTATCTATTCGTTCCAATATTGGAAACTGCGCGAAGCTGCGAAAGGCTTCAAAAGCGGGATCGCGCCATGCATTGCGGATCAGCGGCTTATATGCGGGGTTATCGCCAAATTGTTGATGGATGTGCCAATTATTTTCCGGCTCTGGGCGGTAGGTTGCGGCCATTCTCGATAGTAACCATTTATGAGCTTCTGCTTGTGGTTTTGCACTGGATTGCAGCAAATCGATGTCGGCAAGATGGTAAGCTTCATTCTGACGGATAATGATTTTCCAGTGAAACGGTGATAGTGGTTGCGGCAGCACGCTGATGCGCGCTTGCGGTATAGAATGTGTACTGGCATGTAGATTGGCAATTTTTATAGCTTGTTGCTGCAAAAACCATAAAAATATCACGTAGCCGCATAGAGCCGCTAACGCTGTAATCGCGGCAATTCTTTGCCGGGGGTAGCGCCATGAAGCAATCAGGCCCGCAATGATGATCAGCGTAAACCAGGGATCGATGACAAATACTAAAGGTAATGAGAAACGTTCGGTTGAAAACGGCGCAAACAACATCAATCCATATGAAGTGATCAAGTCGCCCGCGATATGGATGGCAATACCCAGGCTGACCGGTAGCAGAAAAGATTTCCAGTGATAACGATTGTGACTGATCCATGAAAATAACTGCGCCAGCAACCATGCCCATAACGGCAACAGAAGCAGTGAATGTGTCGGGCCTTGGTGCCAATTCAGATAGGTGAGTGTATCGATTAACCGCAAAACCAGATCAATATCGGGAAATGCTGCTGCGGCAAAACCTGTAGCAATTTGCAGCCGTACCGGCAATATACGCTGTCCGGATTGCAGTTGTGCTGCACTTCGTGCCAGCAAAGCACCGCTTAACGCATGCGTAAGCGGGTCCATGATCTAGCCGGATTTGGCACGCATTTGATGCACAATGGGTTCTGTCGATGATAAGGTATCAATCGTGGCTGGTCTGGACTGTGACGATTGCGTATCGGCAGCGGAATCTGATGGAGTTTCCTTGCGCGGAGCACCATAAACAATACGATCCAGCTTTTCCCCCATCGCCAATTTATGTGCCAGGAAGTCCCGCGTGCGCTGTGAGTTTTCCGATTCATCCCGCATCCAATGTGTGAAAGTTGCCAGATAAATGGTGGTCAACGCCGTTTCTTCCAGCGCGCGGCGCACAAACGTGGCATCACGATGTGCGGCTTCGCGCATCCATTGCACGGTACGGCTGATGCGCATAATGGCAGGAATTTGGATATGCAAATGACCCGGCTCGAATTTTGCGCCGATCATTTGCCGTGTCACTTTGCGATGCGCGGCCAGTGTGTCCAGCCAGCTCATGATGAGATGTTGAAGGCGTTCACGTGGCGATAATGACAGAAACTCCACTGATTCCGCTTCCCTAAGCATTTGGTTGTCCGCCCGGTCAAACCAGGCATCGATTAGATCTTCCTTTTCGCGGAAATGGAGACGGATATCATCCAGAGAAATATTCAATTCTGCTGCAATGTCAAACAAACGTACCGCTTCCCATGACGAGCGTTCGGCGATTGCAACAGCCGTATCTACAATTGCCTCGCGTATCTCAAGCTTACTTTTTTTCATCTTGATCCTCCACATAGCGTTAACAGGTGTGGCGTAATACGATGCCGTTTTTTTACTATAACATACAAAAAATAATATTAAAAATATGGCGTTACGATGTATGATCGGATTGGTTTGTATCGCTCGGCGGTTTTAAGCTGGCAATAGTCGACTGCAGTGGTTGTTTGTCCCATAAAGGAACGCCGAATACCTCGTGGATAAAATAATAGGCAACCGGTACCCCAAGAATCATCCCCCATAGGCCGAAGCTGTGATAAGCAACCAATAGAATAATGAGCACCAACACTGGATTGAGTTTCAAATGCTTACCATAAATCAAGGGATTAAGGCCATACGCTTCGATAATATGGATTATGGTGATCATTACTACGACACCGATTGCCAGCGTCAATCCGCCGGTATTTAAAGCGACAAGTACCATGGGCGATGTAGAAATAATCACACCCAGTACGGGGATAAAACTGCACACGAAAACAATCAGCGATAGTAACGCGACAGATGGAATGCCCAGAATCATTAGGCCAATCAAAGTTAGAATGGTATTGACGCACGCGATCATCGCTTGTGCCTGAATCGCCCGACCTACTACAAAAGCAAAACGGATTACCGGTTGCGTGGTTTCCAGATAAAAATCCTTCAAACGCGAATCATGTAAGCTTTTCATTAATCCGCTCAGCCGGACGCTGTCGAATAAAATCAGAAAACTGAAAAGCAGCGCAAGAGACATGGTACCGATTGCTTGATACAAGTGCTTGATAAATTTAGGCAATTCTTCCCTGACCTTGTCCATCTGCTTGGTCAGCAGAAAGTTTATCAACAGCTCAGCCTCCTTATCGTAATATTTTCTGAGTTCTTCTGGCGTATCTTCTGTGAAGTGGTTATGTTCCTTATCCAGCAGCTGATCAGCATCGGGAACATCGAGAGTCTGGCGATAATGGCTGAGTACTTTATCAATAGTTTTCAAGCTGTTTTCATCCAATGTGCTGCGAACATAACCGTGCAACGGGCGTTCCATGCCAGGATATTTACTAACGATATCGCGTTCGAGCTCTATCAATTTTGTTTGTACTTCATTGAAATTGCCAATAAATCGGGTTGCTTCGCCAATGACACTAGGTGTTACATAGCGAAAGAAACTTCCAAGAACCAGCAAAAAAAAGACGTACACCAAAATTAACGATAAGCGGTGCGGCAGTTTGAATTTATTACGGCCGAAATGAACCAGTGGCGTGGCGATGAAAGTCAGCACGAACGTGATAAAAATCAATCCGAAGAAGTCGCGTAGCTGCCATAATAAACCGATCAGAATGAGCCAGATTAGTATGCGGCGATTAGTCTCATAAAAATTGTCGAAGCTAAATGACATTGTTTAAATTCTCTGTATTGAATGAATATAAAACTTGTTCAATTGATTAGTGTGTGAGTATTTCATAAGGCGCGACGTTATTCAAACGTTAAGGAAGGACTCAAGAATTTATCGAACGCGATATGTAAGGTAACTAAAGCATGCGCAAATGATAATTATCATTTCGATAGGTGGATTTGCTGGCATATAGTTCTACATCAAAAATAAAATTGACACATCTATATAATTTCCAATACATTGGAAATATGGAAATGAATATCGCTATTAAAGCGCTCGCTGCGCTGGCTCAAGAAACTCGTTTAACAATTTTTCGCATGCTGGTTCAAGCTGGAGAATCAGGTCTTTCAGCAGGTCATTTAGCCAAGGAATTAAGCATTCCGAATGCTACCTTATCTTTCCATCTGAAAGAGCTGACTCATGCTGAATTGGTTATTGCCCGGCAAGAAAGCCGTTTTATATATTACTCGGCTAATTTTGCAACCATGAATGCACTGCTGAGTTATCTTACCGAGAATTGTTGCGCTGGTAATCCATGCATCCCGGCTGCGATTTGCTGCGATGAACTGAAAATCTAAACTTCTTTCTTCATTGTTTACTTAACCAAGGAGATAACATGATGAAACGTTTTCATATACATATTGCCGTCGATAATTTACAAGATAATATCCGATTTTATTCTGCGCTATTCGGTGCCGGTCCCACTGTCAGCAAATCAGACTATGCTAAATGGATGCTGGAAGATCCATTTATCAATTTTGCCATCTCAGCTCGAGGCGCAAAGTCAGGTTTGGATCATGTTGGAATTCAAGTCGATTCGGAAGAAGCACTAAAAGCAATGAATCACCGGCTGGCCCAAGCAGATTTGCCCATTGCTGAACAACAAGTTGCTGAGTGCTGTTATGCCGCCACTAATAAGTACTGGATAGTTGATCTGCAGGGGATTCCGTGGGAAGCATTTCATTCGCTCAAGACTATCCCGGTATTTGGCCAAGATACCTCCATTCCTGTTAAATCAAAATCTTGTTGCGCGGGCTGATCATGAATGTATTGTTTCTATGTACAGGAAATTCTTGCCGTTCTATTCTCGCCGAAGCAATATTCAACCACCTTGCGCCTGAAGAATGGCAGGCGATGAGCGCGGGGAGCCAACCGACTGGTCAGGTTCATCCTCGTTCACTGGCGCTCCTTGAACGCGAAGGCATTTCTATCGAGGGGCTTTTTAGTAAATCTTGGGACAAGCTTCCAGTTGTGCCGGACATTGTGATAACTGTGTGTGGTAACGCTGCTGGTGAAACTTGTCCAACTTATCTTGGGCCTGCGCTGCGTGCTCATTGGGGTGTTGATGATCCAGCTAAAGCGATTGGAACCGAGGATGAGATCAATGCGGTCTTTACACAGGCTTATCGCGCTTTACGCGAAGGTATCGAAACTTTTTTTTCCCTGCCATTAGAAGAGTTGCGCCAGAATCCTTCTGCTTTCAGAACGAAACTGGACTACATCGGACTTCTAAAATTCAAACAATCTTAAGCCAAACGATAACGGTAAGTAAGGATGGGTGTTAAATAACGTGTTGATTGCTATAATTATTTTTATAGGCACGCTCGTGCTGGTTATTTGGCAGCCACGGAATCTGGGTATCGGCTGGAGTGCCTTGCTTGGAGCAGTGGCGGCGCTGCTTTGCGGGGTAGTGCAGATCAGTGACATTCCGGTGGTCTGGAGTATAGTTTGGAACGCAACAGCGGCCTTCATAGCAATCATTATAATCAGCCTCTTGCTCGACGAGGCGGGATTCTTTGAGTGGGCTGCATTACATGTAGCGCGCTGGGGGAGTGGCAATGGACGTTTATTATTCATATATATTGTCTTCCTCGGTGCGATGGTTGCGGCTTTGTTCGCTAACGATGGTGCAGCTTTAATTCTTACGCCAATCGTCATGGCTATGTTACTGGCACTTGGATTTAGTCCGGGTGCGACCCTCGCTTTCGTCATGGCCGCAGGGTTTATTGCCGATACGGCGAGCTTGCCGCTGGTAGTATCTAATTTAGTTAATATTGTTTCGGCTGATTATTTCAAGATCGGATTTGCCGAGTACGCCATGGTGATGATCCCTGTCAATATCGCCTCAGTAATGGCTAGCTTAGCCGCGCTATTTCTCTATTTCCGCCGCACTATCCCAGTTAATTATGATATCGATCGAATCAAAGCCCCCAATGAGGCAATTCGCGACTTAGCAACATTTCGTACTGGCTGGTTGGTGCTGTTATTACTGTTGATTGGTTTTTTTGGTTTGGAGTCTTTAGGCGTGCCCATCAGCCTGGTGGCGGCAATTGGCTCGCTAATACTGCTTACAGTGGCAACACGAGGGCATGTTATTAACACGCGGAAGGTAGTGCGCGAGGCACCGTGGCAAATTGTAATTTTTTCATTGGGAATGTATTTAGTGGTATACGGTCTGCGCAACGAAGGTTTGACCGGGTTTATTACCAGTCTACTTGATATCTTTGCCAGTTATGGTGTATGGGTTGCAACGCTCGGTACTGGTTTTCTGGCAGCTTTTTTGTCGTCCATCATGAACAACATGCCTTCGGTCCTTATCGGCGCACTGTCGATCGATGCAACCTCTACAACCGGTGGTGTTAAGGAGGCTATGATCTACGCCAATGTAATCGGCTGCGATTTAGGACCAAAAATTACGCCAATTGGCAGTTTGGCGACTTTGCTGTGGCTACATGTACTGGCAAGAAAAAATATGGTTATTACATGGGGATATTACTTTAAAGTTGGAATCATATTAACTATGCCGGTATTGCTTATTACACTCACTTTCCTTGCCGCTTGGATTAGTATTCAATGAAATGGAAAAATAAAATGATATGAATCTAAACGAAATTAATTCGTATAAAATCTTAGCTTTTTAATCCAAGCGGTTTTAATTACCCACTCCTTGGAGTGGAAGCTGGTTGGAAACCGGCAGATTGAATAGTCCGATTAATTTCCCGGCTTGCGGCAAGAAGCTTTATTCATCAGGAGACTGCTGATCGAGCGTTGAATTGCAAATAGAATAGAGAATAGGTGGCCATTAGGTTTCCTCAAATGCATTTTTAATCCACTCGATTTTGTGGCCGTCGTCTCCTGATAACAACAGAGCATCAAACCGGCACGGCGGTTCACTATTTAAACCGGACAAATAGTGCCGGGCGGTGCGTAATAATTTTGCTTGTTTGGCAGGCGTGATGCTGGCCGCTGCACCGCCGAATGCATCATGTGCTCGCATGCGCACTTCGACAAACACTAAAGTTGCGTCATCTTTCATAATCAAGTCGATTTCTCCGAAACGGCAGCGGTAATTCTGTGCGATCAAGATCAGATGCTGGCGTTGCAGGTAAGCGATGGCGATGTTTTCGCCTTCACTGCCCTTCATAAGGAGTAAAATCGGCGGGGGTTTTGATAAGCTGTGCTTTGCCTTGCTGAAACTGCGCGGCAACCGGTTCACGAATAAACTGATTGGAGTAGTTATAACGGATAAAGCCGGTTACCCCATCAAAAGCAATTTGATCTAACGGCTGTAGTTGCAACAAATGAGCCATCAAGCGGAAAGCATCGATACCTAACGCGAAGAGACGCTGCATATCGGTACTATTATCTTTGTCTGCATGGCGGTAAGCCATCACTGCCGGGTGGTCCGGTTGTAATAACCAAGGCATATCGACAAAATAAATGCCATTGAGGTCATTATTTAGCAGGAAATTGTCATTACCGCTAAAAACTTGCGATGTGGCATAGACGGGTACCCCGGGATCAAGGTACGCGCGTAAGTGGCGTGATTTTGGGGCATCCAGTGCAAGGAAGATTAAATGCTGGGTGCCTGTGGTCAGAGTGCGAAATTGCTGAAGTTTGGCTGGATCTTCATCATAGCGGAATGATTCGGCAGTTCTTCCCGCTTCGCTTTGCCAGCGCTCAGTAAAAGCATTTTGTAAGCGTCTGGATAAGGAGCTATCATCGCCGATGATGATGACATGAGTTTTATTGGAAGACAGTGCCAATTTTGCGAGTTCGTTGGCTTCGGCTTCCATTTGCAAGCCAAACAGGTAAAGATTGGCTGGTAAAATCAAAGAATTATCCACAGTATTCAGCGCTAGCGTGGGTACTTCCAAAATTTTACTTGATGCCAGCGCGGCAACGCCGTCTCGGGTGAGCGGACCCACCACAAATACCGCACCGGCTGTAATGGCTTCATGATAAGAAGAAAAAATATCGAGCGGGTCATCTGTCGTAGAATATATTCGAATTACCAATGGCAGAGGCGTTTCGCGCATGGCGGCAGTACTAAAACCTTCTTTGACATTCTCAGCGGCTTGTGCGAATGATGACGATTCCAATGGCAGAATCAATGCAATATGACGTTCAAGCGGAGGTTCTGATATGCTCTCCCACTCCAACTGATCCTCTGGTGGTGTAGCGAACGCGATGCTACTGGCAAGAAGCGTTACTATTCCTAAAATAATTCTGAAAAAACGTTGCATGGTGGAGATTATGCTGGAAAAAAGCACATTATATGTGGTTGCCACCCCCATAGGAAATTTAAGCGACATTAGTCTGCGTGCATTGGACATACTGGCAAAAGTTAATATGGTGGCGGCTGAGCACATACAAAATTCTAAACATTTATTGGCGGCGCATGGCATTGCCGCAAAATTGATCAGTTTGCATCAACATAACGAGTCAGTTGTCACAGACAAGATCATAGCACTATTAGCTGCGGGTGAAAGTGTCGCATTGGTAACGGATGCCGGTACACCCGGCATTTCCGATCCAGGTGCAATTGTGGTTAATCAGGTGCGGCAACAAGGCTACACGGTCGTTCCTATCCCAGGTGCTAATGCAGCGGTGTGTGCTTTTTCAGCAGCCGGGATCAGCGATCCGCATTTTTTGTTTTATGGTTTCCTGCCGGCTAAAACCGGATTGCGGAAACGCGAATTGATTGCGTGTCGATCGCTGCCGTATACGGTAATTTTTTATGAAGCGCCACACCGTATCCTGGAATGCGTCGAGGATATGTTGGATATTTTCGGTCCGCTGCGGCGGCTTACCATCGCTCGTGAATTAACCAAGTTATTTGAAACCATCCATGCGGGAACATTGCAGGAAATGATGATCTGGCTACAGGCAGATGCTATGCGGAAAAAAGGGGAATTCGTGTTATTGCTGTCAGGCGCCGAACTCCCCGATAAGTCGGAGCTTACTGCGCAAGCCAAGCACACTTTATGTTGTTTGCTGGCAGAATTGCCATTGAAACAAGCAGTCAAGTTGTCTGCCGAAATCAGCGGTGAGAATAAAAACAAGCTTTATCAATTGGCATTGGAATTGAAAGCAACTGAGTAGCGGAATTTTCAGAATATTGCGCATACTCGCGCTATAATGCTTCGGCTCAACATCAATTATCTTATACATTGACAACCAGCATTACGCTCATTCGTCCTGACGACTGGCACTTGCATGTGCGGGATGGAGAACAGCTGCGCGCTGTGTTGCCCCACACTGCCGGGCAATTTGCACGCGCTATCATTATGCCTAATCTTAGACCGCCGGTGATAACTACCGATATGGCGCTGGCGTATCGTGCACGCATCCTGGCTGCTTTACCGCCATTGTTGAAACCGGCTTTTGAGCCGCTCATGACGCTTTATCTGACGGATAATACCCAACCTGAAGAAATTATCCGTGCCAAAGCAAGCGCAGCCGTACATGGCATAAAACTGTATCCGGCTGGCGCAACGACGAATTCGGATGCCGGTGTAACGGATATCACCAAATGTTATGCCACGCTGGAAACGATGGAAGCGCATGACGTGCCATTGCTGGTGCATGGTGAGGTGACGGATGCCACGATTGATGTATTTGATAAAGAGAAGGTTTTCATTGACCGGGTGCTGGCACCCTTGGTGCAACGCTTTCCACATTTACGTATTGTATTTGAACATGTCACGACACGTGATGCAGTGGAGTTTGTGAAGCAAGCCTCTCCCAATATTGCCGCTACCATTACGGCACATCATTTGTTGCTTAACCGCAATGCCATTTTTCAAGGCGGCATTCGCCCGCATTATTTTTGCTTACCGGTTCTGAAGCGTGAGACTCACCGGCAAGCCTTAGTGGAGGCTGCCACTGGCGGTAATCCTAAATTCTTTCTCGGCACGGATAGTGCGCCGCATGCTCAGGTAAATAAAGAAAATGCCTGCGGATGCGCAGGGATATATACAGCACACGCTGCTATCGAGTTATACGCCACCGCATTCGAACAAGCTGGCGCACTGGAACAACTGCAAGCTTTTGCCAGCTTTCATGGCGCGGATTTTTACCGGCTGCCGCGTAACGACAGCACGATTACACTTATTCGCAGAGAATGGGTTGTTCCGGAACAATTTGAATTTGCCGGCGAAAAACTCATACCGCTGTATGCAAATACTAAATTGCGCTGGAAGGTAATGTGATGTTGGATACAGGGTATTTTGACGCAAGTAAATTGCTTGCGCTTTAATTTTCCGGCTTGTTTCCACCCCCTTTTTCTTCTAGAAACCGTGATGGCGGTATGTATTGCCGGTAAAGCTGCCGCTTCGCAATCATCCGGCAAGCAACTTTTTTGTATGTGATGTGAGAAAAAACACAGTGCTGCAACATAGAGTATGTTTTCATAGCCTTAATCATGAAGGGGGACAAACCGCCTGGCTGCTTACCGATGCAGCTAAATTATCCCGTGCTTAATAATTGCTAATAAATTTATGAGAAGTTGACATTCAATCAATTACTTATTAGGAGAGATGATGAAAACATCATATGTTTATCGACTGTAAAGGTTATCAGTATTTTTGTTAATTTTTTCCACGTAGTTCAACTTGAATTACCTTTTGCAGTCATGCAGTTCCTTAAGGAGAAATTTATGAATCTGGCAAAAATACTCAGCTCTATCATGCTGATTGGCATTATCGGTACTTGGGCGAATGCTCAAGGTGTCACTCCCTTACTACAGGATAAAGTCCCTAATTTCACAGCGCAAACCGTGGGTCAATCAACAGGCGTTCCGGATAAAAAAGGCAAAATCGAGTTTGCCGAACATCGGGTCATTCTTAAATTTAAGGACCAGCCCAATACCAATGATTCTCAGGTATCCGTCGAACTGGCAGAAAATTTGAGTCCCAATGCGCTGTCTGCACTCAATCGTATTCAAGGTAAGGTCATAAAAAGTTTCTCCAAAATCGGTGTGCATGTTGTTCAGACACCCTTGGATGTTGGTAAAGCGATTGAGGCGTTGTACCGCAGTGGTGCTGTGCAATATGCTGAGCCGGATTACAAAGTCCATGCGATTGCAGTACCTAATGATCCCAGCTTTTCCAGTTTATGGGGACTGAATAATACAGGCCAGGCGTTCGGAATACCCGATGCTGATATTGATGCGCCGGAAGCTTGGGACATCAGAACAGATGCCAGTAAAGTCATTGTAGGGGTGGTGGATACCGGGGTCGATTATACACATGCCGATTTAAGTCCGAATATGTGGAAAAATCCCAAGGAAATTCCTGGGAATGGCATCGATGACGATGGTAATGGCTGGATCGATGACGTGTATGGCATAGACACCTGCAATGACGATGCCGATCCGATGGATGATCATTTTCATGGCACGCATGTCAGTGGAACGATTGGTGCCAAAGGCAACAACGGCATTGGCGTTGCGGGTGTGGCGTGGAAAACCAATATCATGGCGCTCAAGTTCCTTTGTGCCGATGGCTCAGGTTTTACTTCGGATGCGATTGAAGCAATCAACTATGCTTTGATAACCAAAATCAATAATAACTATTCGCGCATGATTCTCAGTAATAGCTGGGGAGGTGGCGGGTATTCACAGGCGCTTTTCGATGCCATTACGTTGGCCAAAGGATTGGGCGTGTTATTTATCGCTGCCGCAGGTAATGAAAGTATGGATACCGATAACACCATTGTTTATCCAGCAGGTTTCAAAGTAGATAACGTTATTTCGGTTGGCGCTACCAACTCTAACGACGATCGGGCGTGGTTTTCGAACTATGGTTGCAGTAGTGTCGATGTGTTTGCTCCCGGCGAGAGCATTCTAAGTACTATGCCTAACGACAATTATGATTATCTCTCTGGAACGTCGATGGCAACGCCTCACATCAGTGGCATGGCTGCTGTGATTTGGTCGAATTATCCTGGAAAGAATTGGAAATCGATCAAAAGCGCGCTGATGAATAGTGTCGATCAGCCTGCTTCAATGAGCCGGCTCAGTGTTAGCCAAGGGCGCGCCAATTTGTATAATGCTTTGCAACCTGGTGCTATGACTGAACCAACCATCTGGAATATTTCACCCGCTACCGCCGCGCCAGGTGACACGATCACCATCACGGGCTTTAATTTTGGCGCGACATCAGGTAGCGTTGATTTTAACGGCACGCCGCTGACGGTATTGAACTGGTCCAATACAGTTATTAAGGCCAAGCTCAGCTCAAATAGCTTAGGTAGTGGAACGTTGAAGGTTATCAAATCAGACAACAATATCAGTGATAGCGGTGCCTGTTTTGATGTATCGTTTAAACCAAGCTTAGTTGGACAAACGGTCATTCCGCGTGGTTGGGCAAGCGGTGCGCGGGTTGGCGGTAAATATTGGATTGCGGGCGGAGAAACGCCTTGGGGAATAACGGGTATTGTTGAATCGATTAATTTAGCCGATTTTACATCAACAATCGATTCACGGTGGATGATGCCAATTCCTTTAAGCAACGCCGGCGCTGCCGCCATTGCATCCAAGATTTACGTAGTGGGAGGATATGATACAACGCTAGGAACGATTTCCAACAGCTTGCAAATCTTCGATACCGTAAGCAAAACCTGGAAAGCGGGCGCTCCTTTGCCGGAACCATTAATGCAAGGGGCCGTTACCGCCCTAAATGGCAAACTTTATGTTTTTGGCGGGCTCAATAATAGTTTCGCAATTACAAATACGACATATATCTATGATCCGGTAAATAATCGATGGTCTTCCGGTACCGGAAAAACGACGCCAACATCCTATGCAGCCGCAACGGCAGCATCAGGCAGCACGACAGTGATGGTTTCGGGCGGGTTTGCTTGTTTCTTCCTTGGTTGTGAGCAAAATAATGCAGAGATTTACGATACCGTATCCGATACGTGGATGCCCGCTCCAGCTAATTTGAAACGCCCCCGGGCCGGTACGGCCAATGCCTTTTATAAAGGAAGGGATCATGTTTTGTTCGGTTCATACCAAAACGCAACCGGAGAATACTTTAATGGCAGTATCTGGAAAGAAGCAATTAAGGGACCTACTTTGTATACAGCACTGGGAACAGTTTGCTCAACATGCAAAGCCATGGTGATCTTGACTGGGTACGACCAGTCGTCCTTTTTTGGTGCTTATAGCCAGAATATATGGCTCTTAAAGGAATAAACAGTTTTTATTACAGGCGTGAGTGCTTCGCCGCACGTTCCTGAAGTAAGCTGTTTGACTAAACAACCACTGGCTCCGGCCGGTGGTTGTTATTTCTGAATGGGTGATCGTAGCGCAAAGCTTTTCCGGATGTTATGCCAAACCTTTGCAAAAATTCTATACCCTATACATTAATAGAAAGATGGTAGCGATAATCCCATCCAGATCATGACCAGCAGAATCATAACAAAACCGATGCCAATGGTTCCGATCAGCATGCCGATCAAAATAGTAAGCCCGTCTTTATTGAGAAGCCCCAAAGACATGATCAATATTCCGCATCCTGGTGGAAAATTGGTCAAGGGCAAAGGCAAAGCAATTGACATCGCAAAAACAAAGGAAAAAAAACCGATTAATCTTTCCCAAGTATGCACGCTGATATAAGTCATCCGTGGCTGCATGCGGTTTTCAATGCGCTTAAGCCAGGGGTTGGCTTTTGTAATTATTTTTTCAAGTGTTGAACGTTTGATACGTTTTTTTTCAATCCAAGCAGGCAACCAGGGTTCGCGCATGCCCAAAATCATTTGTATCGAGAAAATAAACAACGGAACTGAAAATATTGTGGTATAGCCAGGTGGTACCGGTACCGGAAGGCAAATGGGGATTGCGGCAATAGCCATGAGGATGCCAAATCCACGTTCATGCAATGCATGTTTGATTTCTCCCACTGTCATCTGTTCTTTCTTATTCTCGATGACGACAATAGTCAGAAAATCGGAGGTAGGATGATCTTGGTTTGTCATGATTGGTTTTTTCTTTTCAATTGCCATCATATTATCCACCCAATAAATTGAAGTATGTGTCCAAAAAACGTCGATAAACCGGGCTATTCATAGCGAAGCGCATCGACAGGATTGAGTGATGCGGCTTTTTTGGCAGGATAGAAACCGAAAAAAATCCCGACCGCTGAAGCAAACAGAAAAGCCAGCCCCACCATGCCCAACGTAATAACAATCAGCATATCAGCCGCTTGACTCACCAGCCAGGCGCCACCGATACCTATTAACAATCCAATTAGCCCGCCGAGGATACAGATCATCATCGCTTCCAGCAGAAATTGCACAAGAATTGCACGCTGATTGGCGCCGATAGCCATACGAATGCCAATTTCACGAGTACGCTCTGTGACGGATACCAGCATGATATTCATGATGCCAATGCCACCCACCAACAAAGAAACCGATGCAATAGCCCCTAATACAATGGACATCACTTTGGCGGCATCGGTTGCAACATCGGCAATAGCTGTTAAATTGCGGACAGTGAAGTCATTTTCTTTGCCCTTGGCAATGCGGTGGCGCTGGCGTAATAATTGCGTGATTTCTATTTCAGCTATATCCATTTCCGTTGCAGATTTGCCTTGCACCAGCATATAGCGGATAGAACCAGGGAATTGGCTGCCAGTAACCTGTCTTTCGCTGGTTGTTATAGGAATCACAACGGTATCGTCTTGGTCACGTCCGGTCAGGCTTTGCCCTTTAGCCATCAATACGCCGGCAACCTGGAAAGGGCGATTGGTAATACGCAGGGTTTTTCCAACCGGATCTTCATCGCCAAACAAATTTTTGGCCGTTACCGACCCTAAAACAACTACGCGCGCTGCCGATCGCAGATCGGATTCGGTAAAAGCAGCGCCTGCTTCCATCTTCCAATTACCGATTTCAAAGTAATTGGCAGTCGTGCCGGTAACAATGGTGCTCCAGTTTTTTGCGGCATAGTTGAGTTGCACCGTACCTGATACAACAGGTGCGGTGGCATTAATCGATGGCAATTCAGCGATAGCATAAGCATCACTGATCGTTAGCGTTCTTACACTGCCACTGCCAAAGCTAAATCCACCGGATGAGGTGGCACCCGGTACCACAATGAATAAATTGCTGCCCATTGCTGCAATAG
This sequence comes from Nitrosomonas sp., assembly GCA_008015565.1. Taxonomy (GTDB): domain Bacteria; phylum Pseudomonadota; class Gammaproteobacteria; order Burkholderiales; family Nitrosomonadaceae; genus Nitrosomonas. Next base: position 15,550 of record SSFV01000141.1, read on the forward strand.
TTTCATTGATCTTGGTGCGTGCGCCTTCGCCAATGGATAGCATGAGCACAACAGCGGCAACGCCAATGATCATGCCCAGCATGGTAAGTGCCGTACGCATGCGGTTTTGGCGCAACGCGCGCAATGCTTCGCCGAAAATTGCAAATAGATTCATCGTATCAACTGAAGTGATTCATACCCCAATATAATTCCGAATGCTTGTTTATCCAACTAAATTGATACGACTTCTAGTGCAGGGGTTAATTTGTGTTGTTTTTGTCAACAATTACGCGGCCGTCTTTTAAGCGAATAAGACGTTTGGCGTAAGCCGCAATATCATCTTCATGCGTTACCAGTACAATGGTGATGCCTTGATCGCGATTGAGTTTCTGGAATAACAGCATGATTTCGTTGCTGGTTTGTGAGTCCAAATTGCCGGTAGGTTCATCGGCCAGTATTAATGGCGGATTGTTAATTAATGCTCGGCTGATTGCGACGCGTTGTTGCTGGCCACCCGATAGCTGGTTAGGCTGATGCAATGCAAAATTTTCAAGCCCGGTTTGGCGCAGCAGCTCCAGCGCCCGTTTGCGGCTTAAGGTGCGGTTGATGCCCGCATAGAGCAACGGCGTAGCCACATTGTCCAATGCGGTCATGCGTTTGAGCAGGTTGAAACCTTGGAACACAAAACCGATGTGTTGATTGCGGATTCGTGCCAGTTCATTACTCGAGAGCGTCGCGACATTTTTCCCTGCTAGCCAATACGAGCCGCTGGTTGGAATGTCCAGACAGCCGAGAATATTCATCAAGGTTGATTTGCCAGAGCCCGAATGCCCCATAATGGTGACGAATTCACCTGGATTGATCGTCAGATTGACATCGAACAACACTTGGTTGGTGATTGTTTTACCGTTCGCATCTTGCAAGCTATAATTCTTGCAGAGATTGTTGATTTGTATCAAAGGGTTGCTGGTGCGAGTGATTTCCGGTGCCGTCATCAAAATACTCGTAACTTGAACTTGCTTTCGGATTCCTTTTTATCGGCAACTTCGCTGATAATGACTTTATCGCCGGCTTTTACTTCAGCGCCGAGGATTTCGGTAAAATTACCATCGCTGATGCCGGTTGTCACAGGCACCGGGACAGGTTGATTTGCGGATAACAGGTACAGCGTTGATTGATTGGTGGCTCTAGCTGTTTTGCCGCTTTCATTGGCTTCAATGTTTTTTGGCTGGAAACGCAACGCGGCATTGGGCACGCGCAAGGCATCATTTTTTTCCGCCACGACAAAATGAATATTTGCCGTCATGCCAGGCAACAATGTGCCGTCAGCGTTATCGACCATTGCAACGACGTTATACGTGACGACATTTTCCTGGATAGTCGGGTTAAGGCGCACTTGTTTGACCAAGCCGGTGAATTTACGGTGTTGAAAAGCATCAACGGTAAAATTAATTTGCTGATGAATATGCAAGTAGCCGATATCCGCCTCCGCTACGCTGATATTGATTTGCATTTGCCGTAGATCTTTGGCGATTTGAAACAATATTGGGGTTTGGAAATTAGCGGCTACCGTCTGGCCGATATCGACATCGCGTGCGATGACTACGCCGGAAATAGGAGAACGGATCACGCTGTAATTCAGATTGGCTTGGTCGCGTTCGACTTGCGCTTTGCTGATGGCAAGCTGCGCGCGAGCCGCTTCCGTTTCCTGTTCAACGATTTCCAGCGCTTCGGGTGAAATGAATGCTTGTTCTTTCAGCAATCGGTGGCGCTTTAATTTGTTTTCAGCGATTTTTAAGGTTACTTGCGCATTCAGGAGATTGGCTTTGGATTGCTGCAATTGCGCGCGCAATAAGGCCGGATCGAGCTCAGCCAATATTTGGCCGACTTCCACGTGATCGTTGTAATCCGCATGTAATTTTGCAACGGTTCCTGAAATTTGCGTGCCAACATTCACAAGCACTACCGGAGTGAGCGTGCCATTGGCAGAAATAGTTTGGATAATATCGCCGCGCTCTATGTTGCGTGTTTTGTATTGACTCGCATTGGATTCTTTTTTTCCACTGCCATACCAATATGCCGCTGCGGCAAGAACCAAAATTAAAACAAAGGTAATTTGTTTACCACTCAAAGTAAGCATTTAAAAATAGGTATCCACTGATAGAAGGGTATAAGAACCACCCAGAGTACTCATAATCCTTTTGTTAAAGCTTTCAATTGTACTTATCGCTGCGATCATTTGTCTTGATCCTTTTCTTCTTCATCAATAAATGCTTGCATTTGCTTTAATCGCGATTCGATACTCGACAACTGATAGAAATTGCCATTATCGCTTTGCAATGCAATTTTCAATTGATCTGCGGCGGCTTTAAAATGACCTTTCAGATAGTAAACTTCGGCAAGCGCGCGGTGTTCGAGCATTTTATCGCCGAGCAATGCGTAACATTGCGCTTGCAAACTATGCAGTTGCGAATCATTGTGGATCACGCGCAATTGTTTGTTGAGAAATTCCAATGCGCTCTCGCTCTGCTTGTTCTGAATTAATGCATTAGCATAGCCATGAATCAGCGCGCGATGTTGCGGATAAATTTTTAAGGCGTTTTGATAAGTTTTAAATGCCTCGTTTATTTCTCCGTTTGCCAGTTTTACGCTAGCTGACAGTGTTTCGATCATGGCGCCGGAAATGACATTTTTGTATTCTACCCGTATCGTTTTGCCTAAAACATGATTATTCAAAATGGACCCATCCGGTGCTTTCTCAAGTATCTGATATAAGTGCGCCAATTCTTTTTTTGCCAGTTTGGCTTTCTTGTCGCGCAACAAGGCATGAATATAGCCATAACGTTCCACAGCCTCGTTGGTATAGCGTTTATCATCCAAGCGGGCTTTGAATTGCACCACTGCATCGTGCGGTTTTCCCTGCATAGCCCGCAGTTTCGCACGAACCAGTAAAAAATCAATGCTGTCAGGAACTTGGCGGTAAGGCATTTCGCGCGTGCGGTTCTGAATATCGGCGATACGCTCATAAGTAATGGGGTGCGTGCGCAAATAAGACGGCGCACCGGTTTCGTGAAATCTGCCAGCTCGTTGCAGCCGTTCAAAAAAAGCCGGCATGCCTTGCGGATCGAATCCTGCATCCAGCAAAATATCCAAACCAATCCGGTCCGCTTCCTTTTCATGCTTGCGGGTAAAATCCAGTTTGGATTGAATGATACGGGCTTGTGAAGCAACCAGTATTGCTGAACTTGCTTGAGCGCTAGAACGTGCGGCAGCGATAGCAACTGCTAACGCGGCAAGTGATTTCACCCAGTCGTATTTTTGAGCGGCGATCATGCGCGCTAAATGTTTTTGTGTCACATGCGCGATTTCGTGCGACATGACCGCCGCCAATTCCGATTCGCTTTGCGCAGCAATGATAAGGCCGCTATTAAATCCCATGAATCCGCCCGGCAAGGCAAATGCATTGATGGATGGATCCTGTATTGCGAAAAATTCAAACGATTGATCCGCACTGGTTTCTTCGGAATTGGCGATTAACCTGTGTCCCAGGTTACTGAGGTAACTGGCTATTTCTGAATCATCCAAATAGCTCGGGTCGGCACGGATTTGACGCATGATTCTTAAACCTAACTGCCGTTCCTGGTGCGGTGTGATGGTGGCTTGTGACACGTCCCCCAGATCGGGTAATTCGTGTGCAAAACTGCTTGCCGGAAACAGGAGTGTTAGCGCAGTTATCAAGCAGATTAATTTCATGACAGGCATCGAGAGCGGATTTTTAGCAAGACGGTAATTTTCCGGTTGGATTGGCTGATTGCGTTATGGTTTCTTGTGGATTGTAAATTGTATGTTCTTTTTGCATTGACTGTGAGAAAGTTCACGTGTGAAGTAAGGCTGTTCTCGGTATCTTAAAAATTTTATGATACGCTAAAGTTTCCTCTGAAACCTTTATAGGGCCTGATTTCAACGAAATGCATGAATGTTATTTTCAAGCGATCAAATGATAACAAATTCTTCCCCCTACTTTATAAGTTACACAACCAAGGACCGAAGCTGGGCTAAATGGATTGCATGGCAACTTAAATCTGCCGGGCATGAGGTTATTTTAGACATATGGGATTTTAAGAAGGGGCAAAATTTTACCCTGGGCATGCATCAAGCCTTACTAAATTCATGGAAAGTCATTGCCGTGCTATCGGAAAGTTATTCGTTAAATCAGGGATATGCGGCGGCAGAATGGACGAACGTTTACGAGAATGGAAAATTAATAGTGGTAAAAATAGAACCGATTGATAAGTCAAAATTAGGCCTTTTTGCTGCCATAAATCATATTGATCTCACAAACTTGACAAAAAAAGAAGCTAAAAGCCATTTGCTTAGACACATAGAACCCAGTGAAGATGGAATGAGCTTCAATCCCGATGAAGAGCCTTTATTTCCTGGAGAATTCAGTGATAAATCCAGCGATAGTCCCGGAAAAGACACAAAAGTAACTGAAATATCAGAGGAAATCATCGAGCGTTACACATTCAAGGCAGGATTGGTTGATAAGGATGAACAAGCCGGGCATATTCTGCTTTCGGCTGAGAATAACTTGTACATTAACAATGAAATCAAAGTTTCTCCCTTAGCCTTTTTTATGCATGGCGAACCTACTCAATGGCCCAAGTCATTACTGTATGTTTTGTACACGGCAATTAAAGGAATCCTTAATCCTGCTGAAACATTTGACAGACTACTCGAATCAGAAGATAAGACATTGACTGGGAAAGTATTCTTTTTCAAAAATGCAGAAGATTATCTCTTCCAGTTACTTGCCCAGGCGTTACTGCCGGCTTCAAAGAATGAACCTCCAAATGACGGAGAGAGAACAATTCAAGGAAGAATTGCCTATATATTGGCTAATTATCGAGTGCCTTTAATTTTGTACCGGGTTTTGAGTGACAAGGAATCCAAAGATCCAGCATTAATTTGCGGCCTGCTTGAGGCTTGGGAGAAATTTGCGCTTCCTGAGAAAGCGCCTCGGCATATTTTAATTTTGTTTTACGAAAAACAAGGCCAGCCCAGAATCGATAATCAGCTAGTAATTGAAATCAATCGATTATTACAAATGCAAAACAAAGAAAAATCTTTGCTTAAGGAAATAAGTTCGCCAACAAAAAAACATGTCGAGGAATGGGTTAACTACCAGTTCGCCAAGTTAAGTAACACGGGGGATATCAAAGCATATATCGAAGCGGAGATCAAAGCGTTAGCCAAACAACGACAGCTTGATAGTCCAGGAAATAAAAAGCTTTTAAAGCGTATCCGGATTACCGCCAGTGATTACGAAATCCATCATGAAGATTTAAAAGAGATCCTTATCGATGCCTTGTCGGGAAAATGGAAAAAAGTAAATAACTATGGGAGTCGGTCATGATAGTGTCCAGCAGCAACTTCAGCTATACCGGTAAAGGCGTGCAAAACCCTGAAGAGCAAATGCCTAAAGAAATATGGGATAACCTGTCCAGCAACGATAAGCTGAACGATCCCGCCCAATACGTGGCGCCAACCGGACTCGCTGAGGCAGTGAATGTGGCCTTGGAGCTGGGAATGCCGCTGTTGTTGACGGGTGAACCCGGTTGCGGCAAATCGCAATTGGCGCATAGCCTGGTTTGGGAACTGGGTTTTTCCAAGGAATCAGCAAAAGATCTCTGGCCCAAGCCTCTGACGTACACCGTCAAATCCGATACGCAAAGCCGCGATTTGTTTTATAGCTTTGACACGCTGGGGCGTTTCCGCGCGGCACATGCCGGGGATGCTACCGATGCGCATCACTATTTGCGTTTTGAAGCGCTGGGATTGGCGTTTTTGCGTGCGCTGGGATTGAATGCCATTTATGACATCGACCCTGATCTGGCGGAAGCGGTGCGCGGCCTGGTTTATGAACCGCAACGTTCGGTGGTGCTGATTGATGAAATCGACAAGGCGCCGCGGGAAGTGCCGAACGATATTCTGAATGAAATCGATCACATGTGTTTTGATATTCCCGAACTCTTTAAAGTCAATGCAGATAAAAGCAGAACCAAACCGGTAATCGCTTTGCAAGGTTCGCCTTTACGGCCCATTGTGGTGATCACCAGCAATCGTGAGCGTGAGCTGCCGGAAGCTTTTTTGCGCCGTTGCGTGTACTATCATTTGGAATTGCCGCCTTTCCGTAAGGACGCGAGTACGCAGAGAGCGCCAGATAATGGCATCACGATTGAAGACATCGTGCAAAAACGATTGCGAATCACGATAAGCCGGCACGACGAAAATAGCCTCAATCATGAAAAAAGCATTTGGCCGGGCGGTATTTCCTTTTTTGCTCATTTGCGTGATGCGCGTTTGCAGAAAGCGCCATCAACTGCGGAATTGCTCAATTGGTTGTTGCTTTTAAAAAAACGTTGTGATCCTTCGGCTACCCTGGCAACCAACGAAATCCAGGACTTGTTCTTTAGCAGCGCCAAAGTGACTTTATTCAAACACAAGGAGGACCAGAATCGCGCTGAGCGATTATTCATCGAATGGTTGAACCTAACATCGAATAATCCATAATCGCCAGGGTTTGCGGTGAATTTAAACGATTTCTTCACCCGGCTTGACGGCGAATTGCGTGCCGAAGGCATGGCATGCGGGCCGGATGTTTGGCTGCGGGTTTTTCAGCTTCCGCTTGTCAAGCAATTGATGCAAAAAGATGCAAACCAGGTTCAACTGGAAGAAATCCGGTATTTGATGTTATGGTTGCGCCCGCTATTTTGCCGCAATCCGGAGGAGCAAGCGCGCTTTTCGTTTTTATACGAACAATGCCTGACCGCTAAGCCCGCCAGTGCCGCAGCAGACAATCGCATCGTTTCCGCGCAACAAGCCATCTACCATACCGTTCGTGACAACGCGAAAAAAGTAAGCATTTACTGGTGGTGCGGCGGAGCATTGGTGCTGGCGCTCATACTGGCGGTTTTGTTTGTTACGCCGCCGGATGTTCCACCGCAATCCAATTTGCCACGTCCCCCTAATGAAGACATAAAAAAGACAGGGCCGGACGCAGTCACGGCTGATCCGGCTGCCAATCGTCCGGCAATTGCCATCATAGAACATATCGCGCCACGGCCACAGCCGGAACCCGACGATCCCGAGATCCCTTGGCCAATCATCACGTTGCTGTATTTGACCCCCTGGCTCGTGGTTGCATGGCTTTTTTCCAAACAGTATTTCCGCAAATTACAATTCAATCGAGCGCCAACTTGCGGCGATGCGTTATTCAACAAACTGAGTTTTGACCGGAACTTAACGCCTATCTGGGGCGGCGGGCAAGCCGAGCGTTCGTTGCGCGATTTGCGTTCGGCACGTTTGGTGCCGACGCGCCGCCTGAATGTGGCCGCGACGGCCGAGGCTACAGCGCGTAATGGCGATTACTTTCTGCCGGTTTACCGCAAGCGCCGCTCCCCGCCCGAACATGTGCTCCTGGTGCGCAGTCTGCACCGTAATGATCAACAAGCCGGCCTGGCGGAAGAACTGGCTGCGCGATTCCAATCCTTGGGGTTACAGGCGCATGTCTACCGTTTCCGCGATGATCCGCGCTGGCTGGTGCATTGGGAGAGCGATGACGGCAGCTATCTGCAATTGGATCAATTGCGCTCGAAGTATGAAACTGCACGGCTGCTAATCATCAGCGAAACCGGCATACTGTTTCATCCCTATAGTGGCGAAGCGTACCCCTGGTTGACGGAATTGTCAGCGTGGCAGGATAAAGTCTGGTTGCATCCTCACGATGCCCGTTCTGCCCATGCCGATCTATTGGCGCAACAAAATATTCTGCTGCTGCCGCTATCACGCGATAGCCTGCCGCAACTGGTCAGCCATTTAACCGCCGTGCAACCAGTTAAACTGATTGCACAACCCGCTCATCGCTTGGCGTTACCCGATATCATCGTAGCGCAACCGGAAGATTGGCTGGGCGAGCGGCCGCCGCATGGCATCGAATTGAGCGAGTTGCAATGGCAACTGGAGCATTTTCTGGGGACTTACGGCATGCGCCTGCTGCGCGCAGCGGCGGTGTATCCGAAACCGAATTGGAATTTGACCAAGGCATTGGATTATTTGTTATTCGGTCATCTCGATAGAGCCGATCCGCCTGTGCGGCGTGAACAACGCCTATCGCGGCTGAGTGGCCTGCCTTGGCTGAAGCACAGTTTCATACCGAATTGGTTGCGTGAACAGTTATTGCTCAATTGTGCCGCGGACGAAAGACAGCACATCGTGAAAGCTTGGCAAACATTGTTCGATCAATTGACGAAACGGGAGCGGCGGGGATCGTTGCATCTGGAAATCAGCACGCCATCGCGGCGGCAAATCAAACTGCAGTTGCGTGAATGGCAATCGATGCAACAATCCGATGCGATCAACGATCCGATTTTTGCCAATATCCTGCTGGGTGGAAAATTCGGCCTGCTCGATTTTCATTTGCCACGCGCATTAGCCAAACTGCTGCCATTTGCCCAGCAAACACTGATCCTGCGCCCGCTGCAACTCGTACTGCTCGGTGCCGCGCTATTGAGTAGCTGGGGTTTGCACCATTACGGCGTGCAAGGCTACCTGGCGTTGCAACAATACCGTATTGCTCAGGATAATGCGCGCTGGCAAGTATCTTTACATTACCAGAGTACTACGCAAGCACTGGCTGAAGCACTGAGCAATACGCTACAGACCGCCAGATTTTCTGCTACCGTTCAATCAGATGCAATCGAATCTGATGATAAGACCAATGTTATCCGCTATGCGGTTGGCGGTAAGAAAGCTGCTGAACGGGTTGCGCGAAGCTTGGCCTGGCTGACTTATGGCCTGGAAGCGGAACCGATTGAAACAACCCGCTTACCTGCAGGTTTTTTGCAGGTTCAACTGAACCAGACTTATCAGCCTGGTGTAGGATTCAGCGATGAGCTTCGTTATCAAACGAAAGAAAAGCCATATATAAGTGAAAGAATTCGAGACGTTGAAAGCGGTAACAATGTTTGCAATACCGCTGGTCAAGCTGATAGCTATGTGTTTGCGCTTTCGTGGCTTCCGGCATTCTGTGAAATGAAGCCAGAGAAATTTGAGTGTCAAACTGCCGATCCTAATGTCTATCAAGCCAAGCATTTTACTTTGCTTGGCTTATGGCCAAACAAAAAGAGCTGCGGTGTAAATTATGGTTATTGTGGTGAGATCAAGGTAGCAAAGCAGAATTTTTGTGAATATCCAGAAATTAATTTAGATTCAATTTCCCGAGCCGCAATAGCTAAGGTTATGCCTGGCGCAATTGAAGGGTCTTGTCTAGAACGTCATCAGTGGTATAAACATGGCACTTGTCAAATCGATTGGTCGATGAAAGAATTTTTTGATTTAATGATAAATTTAACGCATCAATTTAATAGCTCTGGCATGGCCGATTTTATGAGCCGCAAGATTGGGCAGGAAGTTAGTACTGAAGATTTTCTTAATCAAATTGCAGCCATGCTCGGATCTGATGCACGAGATCGCATAAGATTAATTTGCAATCGAGGAATGCTTGAAGGAATCAAGTTGAACTTGTCCACCGATCTGGCTTTAGGTGTTGATCTCAAGCAATTGATTAGAAATGCTCCAATCCAAGGTAATTCAAATTGTGGAGAGACTTTCCGTGTTGATAGTATCGGTCAGCAATCATAGATTAAAAGATGCTAAAAAAATTGATTATCTGCTTAAGTTACGCCAATCTTAAAAGCAGAGAATATCCGGCAGGCGGCAGCCTGAAATCAGGCTGCCGCTATTTATTGCTGTTGCTGGGTTTGATCATTTGTCCGGTGATTGGGGCGGAGGATCGGCCATTAGGCGATCAATCAATCGTCAAGCCACGCGGAGAACGATCGGCCGAGGAAAAAGAAAAAACGAAAGCATTAGCACAGACTTGCTACGCCGACAGTACCAAGTTCGCACCGGCGATGGTGGCGATTCAGCCCGGTCATTTTCAGATGGGGTCACCGCAAGACGAGAAGGATCGTCAGGAGGCTGAAGGCCCGCAGCATGCCGTTACCATACCAAAACCCTTCGCCATCAGCCGTTGCGAGATTACCGTCGGGCAATTCAGGCAGTTTGTGCAGGACAAGCATTATCATCAGGGGAAAGAATATCTGACGGCAGCGGAAACAAGTAATCCGAGTGAAACGGGCGCTAAAGGGTGTTTTGGGTGGAATGCTGAGACAAAACAGCTAGAACAGCTACCAGAACGCAACTGGAAAAATCCGGGGTTTGCGCAAGATGATAACCATCCGGTGGTGTGCGTGTCCTGGGATGATGCGCAAGCGTATGTGAACTGGTTATCGCGGCGCACCGGAGCGGTTTACCGGCTACCTTCCGAAGCGGAGTGGGAATATGCGGCGCGGGCGGGGGCAAAGACCGCACGTTTCTACCAAGACGATATGCAATGCGAATACGCCAATGGATTGGGGCAAGAAGCAAAATCCATTGCCGATCCGAATTGGGTTTTGGGTGAATGCACGGATGCTCACGTTTATACCGCGCCGGTAGCCAGTTTTGGGGAAAATCAATTCGGTTTGTTCGATATGCTTGGAAATGTGTTTGAATGGGTGGAGGATTGTTGGCATGAGAATTATCAAGGCGCGCCAGAGGATGGTTCAGTTTGGAACGAAGCCCATGGCGGGGATTGTAGCCGCCGGGTGGTTCGGGGCGGTTCGTGGGGCAACATTCCACGGAACTTGCGATCGGCTTTCCGTGACAGGTACTACTCCGATGGAGCCAACGGCCTCCGGGGTTTTCGCATTGCCAGGGCTTTTTGACCTTTGATCTTTGCGGGGTGCAGGGGCAGAGCCCCTGCAGGTTTGATTTTTTGGATTTTGCAAGCTGGATAAACAAAGCGCTTCCGCCATTTGCCATTTTCCGGCCTTAGCCAAAAAAACCGCTGTCTACCGGCCTGTTATTTTTAAATGGTGGACCAGCCTTGATAGTTGCAGGTAATCGGGTAAAACCATGCGGTGCCAAAATCGCAATGTGTGATG
>SSFV01000093.1 GCA_008015565.1 Nitrosomonas sp.
AATGGCCTTCACTTAAACCCACGCCGCGAAAATTGAATTTGGTAGCGATAAATTCAAGTTCCAGCAAGGTGGTAAAAATTGTATGGACTACTTTGTTGTCCATAGTTCCGCCGTGTAATGGGTGCGGGTGTGCGATGATGGCAATACCTTTTGGGGCGGACTGCGGTTCTCCAAGCACCGTCTCTAGGTTACCCGCTTTGCCATCGATGAAAAATTTCTGCAGCCTGGAAGTATTCGCCAAGATTCTGTATTAAATTTTTAAGCGTTCAACGATATGACCTTTAATCAGATGCTCATCGATGATTTCATCGATATCCTCTTTATCAATATAGGTGTACCAGGTTTCATCCGGATAGATAACGATCACCGGGCCTTCGTCGCAACGGTCAAGGCAACCGGCGTTGTTGATACGGATTTTTTTCTTGCCATCCAGTTTTAGTGATTTAATGCGCTGCTTGGCATAATCGCGCAATTCTTGAGAGCCAAATTTATTGCAGCATTTGGCATTGCCTTCCCGCTGATTGGTGCAGAAAAAAACATGATGTTGATAGTAGCTCATAAGAAAATAAATAATTAATGGAAAACCTGCCAGAACAAAATTCCAGCCAATAAGATCGCTATCAAGGTCAATAGCCGGTTTTGGCGTTTTTCTTCCACCACTAAATCAGCCATCCTTTTTTCGAGTTCATGATTACGGTTCTCAGCAAAAGCTTGATGTATCAAACGCGGAAATTCCGGCAAAATGATCGCCCAATTGGGCGCTTCTTTTTGTATGCGGCTGGCAAGTCCACGTAAACCAATTTGCTCGGCCATCCAGCGTTCTAGAAATGGTTTGGCCGTTTTCCAAAGATCTAAATCAGGATCAAGGTCGCGTCCAAGTCCTTCGATATTGAGTAAAGTCTTTTGCAACAAAACCAATTGCGGCTGTATTTCCACATTGAATTGCCTTGATGCTTGAAACAATTGAAATAGCACGCGGCCAAAGGAAATTTCTTTTAATGGTTTATCAAAAATAGGTTCACAAACGGCTCGGATGGCCGTTTCAAAATCATCTACCCGTGTATCTTTAGGTGCCCATCCTGCTTCCACGTGTGCCTGTGCAACGCGCGCGTAATCACGGCGAAAGAAGGCTAGAAAGTTTTGCGCCAAGTAGTTCTTATCTTGATCACTTAGCGTGCCCATAATGCCAAAATCAACGGCAATATAGCGGCCATCTTGCCCCACAAAGATATTGCCGGGATGCATGTCGGCATGAAAATAGCCATCTCGAAATACTTGTGTGAAAAAGATTTCTACGCCAACGCGCGCCAGTTGCGGAATATCAATGCCTTGTTCTTTCAGTTTATCGACATGGCTGATGGGGATACCTGTGACGCGTTGCATTACCATTACGCTGCTACGGCAATAGTCCCAGTAAACTTCCGGTACCATAAGTAGTGAAGAACTAATGAAGTTACGCCGCAACTGACTGCAGTTTGCCGCTTCACGCATCAAATCGAGTTCATCATCCAAGTGACGGGCAAATTCTGAAACCACTTGACGCAATTTCAAACGCTTACCATCTGCCCAAAGCGTTTCAGCCAACCAGGCACCCGTATCCATTAGTGCTACATCATGCGCAATAATCGGCGCCAGGTTTGGGCGCAATATTTTTACAGCTACTTCGGTGCCATCGTGCAATATAGCGAGATGAACTTGGGCAACGGAAGCGCTGGCTATCGGCACTTCATCAAATTTAAAGAATAATTCATCGATTTTTTGATCAAATTCTTTTTCCAGTGTCGATAACACCAGCTTTGAAGGAAAAGGCGGCACCCTGTCTTGTAGTCTAGCCAATTCATCGGCAATATCCTGCGGTAACAGGTCGCGCCGCGTGGAAAGCATTTGACCGAATTTAACGAAAATGGGCCCCAATGTTTCCAGAGCCAAACGTAATCGCTCTCCTCTAGGTTTGTCCAGTTTGCGCCAAAAAGTTAGTGTATTGACTATTATTCGAAGGAATTTTAATTTGCTGTGGCTCAGCACAAATTCATCCAATCCAAACTGGAAGGCAACCCACTGAATTTTAAATAGGCGAAAGAGGCGCATGGAGGATATAAATTTGGCTGATGGAGCGTGTGCTTAATTAGCGAAATTAAGCAAGGCTGGTTTGTAATAAATTGTCATTTGGGTCGCTGCCGGTTGTATTGTGATATAAAGAAAGAAATGGGATTCTGCACCTATCGTTTATGATAATGCGTGGGTTAATTTATCCAATCGCCGTTCAAGTTTTTCAATATTATTTTTTAGATTGGCAATTTCTTGAGACCATTGATTAACCGCAGTGCGCTTGGTTAATAAAACATTCTCTTCGGTATAATACTCAGTTACAGCGCGCGAAATATGATCAAAATTTTTTGCTTGCCATTGTATGAGATATTTGCTGCCATGCATGATTCGATGGGCAATCATATCGCCAAATAGTTGGCTCAGATCTTGCTCGATAACCAAGCTGATATTGATTTGCTTGCCTATATTGATTAATTCCTCTGCAAAGGATTCATCTCCGCTAATCACAATCTGCTTAAGAGCAGCTGTATTCTGTGTAACTAGTTCAGTCAAAATGTTAAGAGGCGCAGTAACCGTTGCATCTACAGGTAAGTTGCCATCAACTTTTTGCAGTTCACCTTCCGGGTTAATCATCGCCCTGAAATACATTAGGGGAGGGACCCGAATACACACTATTCGGCCGATATAAGCTTGCAAACGTTCACAAGGCCAACCTTCACGGCGCAGTGTACTGTTAATAGCTGTTATTACAGTAGAAGTAAGCATTATATGATTGTTCGATTCTGTTAATTCTAATAATTATGCGTAGAAAATAAGTGGCAAAAGCTGTTAGTTTTGCTAAGAATCTTCGAGTATAGCATCATAGCCTTTATCAATATTATCCTGGAAACCGCAATTTAACGAGGTAATGTATAGGGATTTTTGAGTTTACGATATGACAATTGAATTATATCGCTATAACAAGTAATTCTTTTTTTAGTGTGAATGTGCGAAAAATCACGGCCATTCATCAGATATAAGGGTATATTTCCTTCCTGTTCTTCGCTTCAAAACACTTCGATCAGTATTATATTTAACTCAGATAGTCGCAATCTTCTCCAAACGTGAAAGCGAAATGTTGGAATGGAACGATACTGTGTCAAGATCGATATTGGGTATGAATTCTTTTGATTGCGATGAATGGTTCTATGACGAGGCCCTTTAATCCCTGTTGCGTGCAATAGGGATTTTTTTTATGGTCAATCAATTACCATTACAGGGGTAATTGCGAGATTCTGAGTTATGGTTGTGGCTGCCTGCTTGGCAAGAATTTGATTGGAATACGGGCCTGCATGAATTTTGTATAAGCCATTGTTTTTGGTTATATTCACGGAATTGTTGAGCGAAGGAATTTTCTTTCGCACTTGAGTGAGAAAATTATGCGCGTTGTCCGGTGAACCAAATGCGCCAAGTTGCAAATAAACTGCCGTTGCTTCCGAATTGCTATCTGCGATAGGTGTTGGTAGTGCTGACGAAGGAACGGCTGCTTGTTTTATTATCGGGATATCGTCCGGTAATATGCTTTCAACCTCAACGTAGCTGCTGCCGCCCGCCAGCACGCCTAATTTATAAGCTGCTGTATACGAGAGATCGATGAGGCGGTCCGACAAAAAGGGTCCACGGTCATTCAGGCGGACAATAACTGATTTACCATTTTCCAAATTGGTCACCCGGACATAGCTAGGTAGCGGCAAAGTCGGATGCGCTGCCGTCATTGCATACATATCGTAAACTTCTCCAGATGCGGTATTGTTCCCATGGTAACGGCGGCCGTACCATGAAGCAATACCACGCTCTTTATAGGCGCGAAGCTCAGTCATCGGTTTAAAGTATTTTCCCAATGCCGTGTAAGGCTGCATATTTGCTGCACGAAGCGGTTCGGCTTTGGGAATAGCGTCCGGAATCAGATGTAGATTGGGTGGAGGGTTATCTCCGGGACCATCATCCAGGTAGTAACCGCCACCCTTCCTGGTAATCAATCCCGAACCAGAATGAGTAGTTGCCAAAGAAGATTGTTTTTTCTGTTTCAGGTTACTATTATGCTGCGGTGTGCTGCTACACGCAGCAAGCATGGCGAAAGTTACTATTAATGCCAATCCATGAAACCGGGATGTTGTAACAAACAAAGAATTTTTAAGCGGGTACGTTAACTTCAAAAATAGCATTGTCATGTTTTTATGAGCTTAGGATGTGTTTGAATACTCATCAAAATACCAAAACCAAGCAGCATTGTCACCATTGATGTGCCGCCATAACTAATCAGTGGCAATGGAACGCCTACTACGGGAAGGATACCACTAACCATTCCCATGTTAACGAAAATATAAGTAAAGAAAGTTAGCGTTATTGAGCCAGCAATAAGGCGCGTAAACTGCGTTGAAGCATTGGCCGTTATGATCAAACAACGTCCGATCACGATAAGATAGAGCAGTAGCAATAACGTATTGCCGATCAATCCGAATTCTTCCGAGAATACTGCAAAGATAAAATCAGTGCTCTGTTCCGGCAAAAAATCCAGTTGAGTTTGCGTGCCATTTTGCCATCCTTTACCGATAACGCCGCCGGAGCCAATGGCAATGGATGATTGAATCGTATGATAACCGGCGCCCAGCGGATCCTGGGAGGGATCCAAGAGTGTCATGATCCGTTGACGTTGATAGTCATGCATGACTGACCACACGATGGGAAAGCTACCCAGCGCTGCCGTTATTAACCCCACGATGATACGCCACGAAAGACCGGCCAGAAATAATACATAAAAACCGCTGGCCGCAATTAAAATCGCGGTTCCCAAATCGGGTTGTTTTAAGATTAGAAAAACCGGCAACATTAAAAGTACCGTTGCACCTGCATAATCACGCAACCGCAACGTGATTTCATGCTTGTCAAAATACCAGGCCATCATAAGAGGGATGGCAACTTTCATGAGTTCGGAAGGTTGAATTCGCGTAACGCCTAGATCAAGCCAACGCCTGGCGCCATTATTGATTTCCCCAAACAAAGCTACGCCAATTAGCAAGCTAAGTCCTACCATATACATCGGTAGCGCCAGACGCTTGATTTGCTGTAAAGGGATATTTGCCACGAGCCACATTATTACTAAGGCAATTGATATATTGACCACTTGATGGCTGACTTTGCTGAAATTGCCTCCCGTGGCGCTATACAGCACAATCAAGCCAACCAATGTCAGCGCAAGAATTCCAATTAATAAGAAGCCGTCGATGTAGCGTACGAAATAATACCAAACTTTCTTTATTTCAATCATAAGCGATACCGATGTTGGTTATGAGTATGAATGACTGGATGTATTCTTCAAAGATGGTCATGTTCAGGGCCGTCAACGGCTTCAGTCAATTGCACAATGGTTTCGTCTGGCAATAGACCTAATAAGTAGTAATCAAATACTTGCCTGGCTACAGGGGCTGCCGTAGAGCCGCCAGTTCCGGTATTTTCGATAAGAACGGCCAGTGCAATTTTAGGATTCTCTGCAGGCGCATAAGCGATAAACATGGCATGATCACGGTGACGCTCATTAATGGATTTTTCATTGTAACGTTCACCTTGTTTTATACCAATCACTTGCGAAGTACCTGTTTTGCCAGCAAAAGTATAAGCCGCATTGATAGCGGCCTTGGCTGCTGTCCCGCCAGGGCGGGTGACATCGATGAGTGCGTTTTTAACGATTTCAAGATTGTGGGGCTTCAGATTAAGTTTATTGAGTAATTTTGGAGGAATTTCCTCGATCAATCCCGTTTGACTATTTTGAATCTGTTTAACCAGGCGAGGAAGGTAAGCCTTACCATTATTGGCAATTATCATGGTGGCAAAAGCTAGTTGTAGCGGGGTGGTAAGATTATAGCCTTGGCCGATTGCAACAGAAATGGTATCGCCTGCGTACCACTTCTGTTTGAATTGCTTCATTTTCCATGCCGATGAAGGCAGCAATCCCGAAACTTCGCCTTCAATATCGATCCCGGTTTTCTTACCTAACCCGAATTGACCGATAAAGCTATGAATGTTGTCGATACCGAGGTCGTTGGCAAGCCCGTAGTAATAGGTATCGCACGAGACAACCAATGATTTATGCAAATTTACCCGGCCGTGACCGCCTGGTTTCCAATCGCGATAGCGGCGATTCACACCGGGCAGAGAGAAATATCCAGGATCACTGATACTGTATTCCGGCGTACGTTTTCCCAGCTCTAACGCGGCTAACGCCATGAATGGTTTAAAAGTCGATCCCGGCGGGTAAACACCGCGTAATGCGCGATTGTTAAGTGGCCGATCAATCGAATTGTTGAGCAAGTTCCAATTTTCTTGATCGATACCGCCGATAAAGAGATTATTGTCATAACCAGGTTTGCTGACGAAAGCAAGCACTTCACCATTATTGGGATCCAATGCGACCAATGCGCCCCGGCGATCGCCGAAAGCTTTTTCTGCCGCTTCTTGCAGGCCGAGATCGAGTGAAAGAATTAAATTGTTGCCGGAAATTGGCGGCGTGCGGGAAAGGACACGGATCGAACGCCCTGCCGCATCCGTTTCTACTTCTTCAAAACCCGTAATGCCATGTAGTTGTTTTTCATAGCTCTGTTCGATGCCGATTTTGCCAATGTATTGAGAACCACGATAATTGTTCAGTTCATTACTGACTTCCAGCTGTTCAAGATCTTGATCATTGATTCGGCTGATATAACCGATGACATGCGATACGATTTCTTTTTGCGGATATTGACGGAAAATGCGAGCTTTAATTTCAACGCCGGGAAAACGATAGCGATTGGTTGCAAAGGTGGCAATTTCAACATCGGAAAGACGATTGCGAAGTGGCAAGCTCTTGAATCGCTTGCTTTCTTTCAGCAATTTTTTGAAACGTTGCCGGTCATTAGGTGTAATTTCAATAATGGATGCCAATTCGTCCAGTGTCGATTCGATGTCGGCAACTTTACTGGGTGTAATTTCTAATGCGTAAGCAGAATAGTTTTGCGCCAGAATCTGGCCATTGCGATCGTAAATCAAACCACGATTGGGGAACGAGCGGTAGAATGGAAATCCGGTTGGCTTCAGCCAATGTATGATAATGTTCCTGTTGTGAAACCTGTAAATAATAAAAACGCGCATACAATAGCATAAAAAAAAGCACAATAAATCCCGTGCTTACGGCAAGTCTTAAACGGAATCTGCGTAATTCGGCCGTATGGTCTCGTAATTCTACTTTATGTTTCATAGCGCGTTTGGATCAGATCTCTGCCTGAGCGGAGCTCTGAGCATCAGTGAAACCGGAAGCCATAACAAGGATCCGGTAACTGCAGCAAAGTAATAGGGCCACGCCGGCAAATCCGTACCGCCGGATGCAGCAACTAAAGCAATCACTATCTGCATAACGAGTAATATAAAACCGACCTGCGGCGCTTGTTGAACTAAGCTGAAGATTCGCAGCCGCCGCCCAAGTATCAATGTGAGATAGACAGCAATACAATATGCCAACGCATGCTGCCCCAGAATGCCGGCGTTGGCAACATCCATCATCAATCCCATGCAAAATGCAATGCTCATTCCCATTTTATGGGGGTAATTGACAGCCCAATAAATAATCACAATAGCCACGAAATCAGGGCGAAATACGGCAACATCTTCATGAAACGGTATGAAATTCAGAATCAGTGAAATCGCCAAAGTCGCCGCAATATACCCATTACTTGGCGGCTCATAAATATCTTCTCCAAAGTATTCGTCGGGTTCTAAATTTTTATTTTTGATCTGCTTGGGATTCAATTTTAGGCATCTCTACAAATTCTTCAAGTGGCATTGCGGGTGGTAACGCTAAAATCAGAACTTGCCGGTTTCTATCGACTCCGGCAATTGGCGTGCTGATAATCTGGGCAAAGTCGTTGGTCGGGTCGCGTTCGATTCTTAGTACCGTTGCAACCGGAATGCCGGGCGGATATACCCCGCCAATTCCTGAAGTGACCAATAAATCATCTCGCTGAATATCGGTATTGATCGATAGGTAGCGAATTTCTAGTTCATCATTCTTTCCCGAACCCGAAACGACTGAACGTAAGCTGTTGCGCAGTACTTGCACAGGTACGGATTGATTTTTATCGGTAAGCAAGGTGACTTCCGATGACCAAGGATAAAGTTGTGTTATTTGTCCGACAATACCTTTATCGTCGATGACTGCTTGGCCTAGCCGTATATCATGATAGCTGCCTTTGTTCAAAGTAATTTTGTGATTGAAAGGGTCACGGGGAATGGAGATGATTTCAGCAAGGACGGCTTCGGTTTGCGCACTGACTTCGATTTGCTGCATGGCACCAAGTAATTGGCGTAATTGCTTGTTTTCGGCTTCTAAAGCATGCAACTTAAGCAATTGTTCACGATCTTTGAGGTATTGCTGCTTTAATCTGAAATTTTCTTCAAGCAAATTGAAATTGGCAATGAGTTCATTCACCTGATCATAAATTTCGATTGGAATATAGGCAATTTTTTGCAACGGAAAAACAATTACGCCTAAAGTTTGGCGCAATTGCGGGAAGTGCTTGAAGCGTAAGTCTTCAGCTATTAATAAGCAGGACAGCAACACGAATACAAACAACCGCGCAAGTGGGCCTGGTCCGTATCTGAAAAACTGAGGCGCTGTTTTCATTAAGTCCAGAATTTATTAATTCGTCATGGTTATCAAATTTAATATATCCGTAAAAATAATCATCTGTGTTAGTTTAATCTCGAGCAAAAATACCGATTGTCCGATCCATGTTTTCCAAAGCGATACCCGCTCCACGAACGACACATGTCAAGGGATCATCGGCTACAATGACTGATAAACCGGTTTCTTCCATCAACAAACGGTCGACATCGCGTAATAAAGCACCACCGCCTGTCATGACCATACCCTTTTCAGCGATATCCGCTCCCAATTCAGGCGGGGTATGTTCAAGCGCAGTTTTAACGGCACTGACGATGCTGTTAAGGGGCTCTGTCAGTGCTTCTAAAATTTCATTGCTGGAAATGGTAAAGCTACGAGGGATACCTTCTGCAAGGTTACGGCCTTTAACTTCGATTTCCCGTACCTCGGAACCTGGAAAAGCCGAGCCAATTTCTTTTTTGATGATTTCGGCGGTGACTTCACCAATCAGCATGCCATAATTGCGGCGGATATAGTTGATAATCGATTCATCGAACTTATCGCCACCCACTCGTACAGAGTTGGAATAAACGATGCCGCCGAGCGATATGATCCCGACCTCGGTTGTGCCACCGCCGATATCGACGACCATAGACCCGGTAGGTGATTCCACGGGGAGATCGGCACCCAGGGCTGCCGCCATGGGTTCTTCTATCAATTCAACTTTGCGCGCGCCGGCGCCATATGCGGCCTCTCGAATTGCTCGCCGTTCCACTTGCGTGGAGCCATACGGTACACAAATAACAATGCGTGGATTAGCTGAAAACAAGCGAGGAGGGTTGACTTTCCTGATGAACATTTTGAGCATTTGCTCGGTTACCGTAAAATCTGCTATCACTCCATCCTTCATCGGACGAATGGCTGTGATATTACCAGGGGTGCGGCCTAGCATCTGCTTCGCTGCAAGACCAACTTGCTGAATCATCTTCTTGCCGTTAGCACCGCTTTCTTCCCGAATCGCCACTACCGATGGCTCATCTAACACGATACCCTGACCATGAACATAAATCAGCGTATTAGCCGTACCGAGATCAATCGCCATATCGGTTGAGAAATAGTTTCCAAGAATATTGTTGTTTAACAAATTAAACATAGTGGCAAAATCCGTTATTTATTAATAATTAAGATTTATGACGAAAGCGAATATTAATTGAACCTTCAAAAAATAATGCGCCGTTTAAAGCGGGCATGATACCCTAATACTTATTTAAATATAAGGTTACCCATTTAACATGACGCTTTCAGTAAATGATGTAAAACGTATTGCCGATCTTGCTTATATTGAAATCAGCGAAGAGGAAGCCAAAGCTACATTGAATCAGTTGTCCGGGATATTTAATCTGATTGAAACCATGCAAGCAGTTGACGCCTCCGCAGTAGAACCGATGTCACACGCACAAAATGTTGTGCAGCGGTTACGTGACGATGTGATCACTGAAGCCGATCAACGGGAAATATGCCAAGCGATTGCGCCGCAAGTTGAAGCAGGCCTCTATTTGGTGCCTCAGGTTATTGAATAAGTTTTATTCGGTGCAAATCAATAAAAATTTTAATCTAAGAAGCAGGAAACTAATAGTCTCAGCATCTTGCATATATTTAAACGTTTAATATTTTCTTATCAGCTACAAATCATGTTTAATGCCAGTCTCAAGCAATTAGCAGCAGAACTTGCCGGAAAAAAATTCTCTAGTGCCGAGCTGACAACAGAATTCCTTAAGCGTATCAAAGCACTTAATCCTGAATACAATGCCTTTATCACAATCAATGAAGAAGCCAGTCTTGCCCAGGCGCACATCGCCGATGACATGATTTCTAAAGGACTAAACGGTCCATTGACGGGCATCCCTATTGCGCAAAAAGATATATTTTGTACCAAAGGCTGGCTGACTACGTGCGGTTCAAAAATGCTGTCAAACTTCGTGTCGCCCTATGACGCCGGCGTGATCGAACGCTTCAATCAGGCCGGTGCCGTGAATATCGGAAAGACTAACATGGATGAATTTGCCATGGGTTCAAGTAATGAAACATCTTTTTATGGACCCGTAAAAAATCCCTGGGATCATGCAGCTGTACCTGGCGGTAGTTCAGGTGGCGCGGCCTGTGCGGTAGCGGCACGGCTGGCACCTGCTGCTACTGGTACCGATACCGGAGGCTCCATCCGCCAACCGGCGGCGCTATGCGGTATTTCAGGGATCAAACCGACGTATGGCTTGGTGTCACGCTATGGCATGATCGCTTTTGCTTCCAGCCTCGATCAGGGCGGACCCATGGCTAGATCTGCAGAGGATTTGGCGCTATTGCTAAATACTATGGTCGGATTCGATCCTCGTGATTCTACGAGCTTGTCGCGCGAACGAGAAGATTATGCGCGTGACCTGCAACAACCTTTAGCAGGCTTGCGCATCGGATTACCTAAGGAATATTTTGCCGAAGGCATGAGCAAGGATGTTGAAGTGGCTGTCGGCAATGCTTTAGATGAATACCGCAAATTGGGCGCAACAACAATAGACATTGCCTTACCGAACACACCGTTATCCATTCCCGTGTATTATGTGCTGGCTCCTGCCGAAGCATCGAGTAATTTGTCCCGTTACGATGGCGTGCGTTATGGACATCGCGCCCAATCGTATAGCGATCTGGGTGATATGTACCGTAGAACGCGTGCCGAAGGCTTCGGCGCGGAGGTGAAGCGGCGCATTTTAATTGGTACTTATGTGTTATCGCATGGTTATTATGATGCGTATTACATTAAGGCGCAGAAATTGCGTCGCTTGATTGCACAGGATTTTATGAAGGCTTATCAACAGTGTGACATCATTATGGGACCGACGACACCTACCGTTGCATTTAATATAGGGGAAAAAAGCGGTGATCCGATTCAGATGTATTTATCCGACATCTACACCAGCGCGGCAAATCTGACAGGATTACCCGCCATGTCGATTCCTGCAGGTTTTGGCAATAAAAACCGGCCGGTCGGTTTACATATCATTGGTAATTATTTCAAAGAAGCGCAAATGCTCAATATCGCACACCAGTATCAACAGGTGACGGATTGGCATTTGAAATCACCTTTTAATCAATAAGTTATATTTTTAACACTTCAATTTTGCTGGAAATGTAATCATGCAGTGGGAAATTGTCATCGGCTTGGAAGTCCATACACAGCTTTCGACGCAATCCAAAATTTTTTCGGGCGCATCGACCGCCTATGGTGCAGCACCAAACACTCAGGCGTGCGTAATCGATCTGGCATTGCCGGGAGTATTGCCAGTTTTAAATAAAGGAGCGGTGGAGCGAGCGATTAAATTCGGATTAGCAGTTGGTGCAAAAATCAACTCACCATCAATTTTTGCGCGTAAGAATTATTTCTATCCGGATCTGCCAAAAGGTTATCAAATTAGTCAATATGAATTACCCATAGTGCAAGGCGGCAGTATTCAGATTCAAGTGGACGGTATGGAAAAGAATATCCGCCTTACGCGCGCCCATTTGGAAGAGGATGCCGGAAAGTCACTGCACGAGGATTTTCATGGCATGAGCGGCATTGATCTGAATCGGGCGGGCACGCCACTACTGGAAATTGTCTCCGAGCCGGATATGCGCAGCAGCGCAGAAGCCGTAGCGTATGCGAAAACCTTGCATGTATTGGTACGCTGGATCGGTATTTGCGATGGCAATATGCAAGAAGGTTCATTTCGCTGCGATGCCAATGTATCCGTACGTCATCCCGGCACAGAAAAATTCGGTACACGTTGTGAAATTAAAAACTTGAATTCGTTTCGTTTTCTTGAGAAGGCCATTGATTACGAAGCGAGACGGCAGATCGAAATCCTTGAAGACGGCGGTTCCGTTCGCCAAGAAACCCGTCTCTATGATGCCAATAAAGACGAAACGCGTACTATGCGTACCAAAGAAGACGCCAATGATTATCGCTATTTTCCCGATCCGGATTTATTGCCACTTGAAATCCCACCGGGCTGGGTTGACCAGATTATGTTATCCATGCCTGAATTACCGCAAGTAAGAAGAAACCGCTATGTCTCCGGTTTTTCCTTATCGGCTTATGACGCTTCTGTGCTGACAAGCTCACGCGAAATGGCCGATTATTTTGAAGCGGTTGTAAAAAAACTGCCCGCCCAAGTCAAATTGTGCGCCAATTGGATAATGGGTGAAATTAGCGGACAATTGAATAAAGATTCAATTGAAATTTCCGCTTGCCCAATCAATCCTGATCAATTCGCATTATTGCTGATGCGTATCAGCGATGACACGATTTCCAGCAAAGCCGCAAAGGCGGTTTTTGAAAGTATGTGGCGAGGGGAATTGGAAAAAGATGCCGATGCCATTATTGAGGCTAAAGGATTGAAGCAAATTTCTGATGACGGTGCCATTGAGCAGTTGGTGGATCAAGTATTGGCGGCCAATGCGCAGTTAGTGACTGATTATCGTAACGGCAAGGAAAAAGCTTTTAATGCCTTGATCGGTCAGATTATGAAAGCAACCCAAGGCAAGGCCAATCCTGCTCAGGTCAACGCCCTATTGAAGAAAAAACTTAATGGATAAATTGAGTGCAACGACTTGGTTTAACCAGGACTTTGCAGAGCTTCCTTAAAATCCCGCAGATATTGCAAATGGCATAAAATCATCGGTTGTACCGACCCAAATGATCTCACCGGTACCATTTGCGCCACCATCATAAAAATAAATATTGCCATTTTGCTCGCCGACCGCATTCCCATTGCCATATAGCCTGGCGTAGTATCCAAAGACATCGAAAGATTCTACGTGATCAGGAAGTAAATCTGAGAAGTGGCTTTCACCCCAGTTAAAAATTCTATCAATGGGATTGGGTGTTGTGGCGATGGTAGTAAAACTATATGACTTTATTTCCGGGTTGCTATTGCCTGCCAAATCTTTAATTACCCCGGAATTTAATGTAACGAAGTAGTGCGTGTTGTTTGCCAAATCTTTCGCGGGGTTAATAGTGAGAGTTTGGCCCAGAATGGTTAAATTACCGCTAAATGCCGGGTCGAATGTTTCAATCATTATGTTTGAAGCTGTTTTGAGGATGATTTGTCCCGCACCACGCTGGATGGCTTCATTGAATGTCAAGACGATATTACTATCAAGCGCAATATCAATTGCCGCATTCGCCGGGCTGAAGGCAGTGACTATCGGATCCGATGCAGTGGTTAAAGGTGGTATCGTATCCAGATCTTCGTACACGACAACCGAAGCAGATTTGCTGTCAGGGGTAAATCCTTGGCGCCATGACGCATCAAGGTAAAAAGTGCCGTCATAGGGTGCTATAAATTCAATATGATCACTGCCATTGGGTTCGCTGGTGTCATCTGCCGCAATGACTTTGCCTTGATCGTCGAAAAGCAGCAAAGTATAAGGATCAAAAAAGCTTTTGCTAAATATATCGTAAGTTGCGCCCGCAGTACCCGTGAAAGCGAATATATCTTGAGAATCCGGGTGGTTTACTCCCGTTAAAAAAAATGCCTCAAAGTCCCACGTGAGTATCTCGCCGAATCCATCAATTGACGGTACAAACTGCCTAAATATGAGGTCAGTCGCCAAAGCGGTTTGATCGGGTGAAAGATTGGAAAAATAATTCATCGCTTAAAAATTATCACTCATTACATTTTCAGCATGGCGGGTAGTCAAAGCAATCTACTAATCTCCCGGCAAAATTCGGAATAAGTAGCTACTTCGACGATTTGTTGCTCAGTTAAGCTCGGCAATTAATTCACCTTACAGCTTGGACTACTCGCTTTCATTCCTAATGTAATTCTTTCTATATAAATCAGCAAGCCAATCGTCACTTTCATCGCACAATTCTTCAAATGCATCCCACGCGTCATAGCCCGCATCGTTGTTCGCAACGTTCAAGGCAGTTTTGCCTAACAAGGTTTCGAAATCAACTTCGGCATTGGCAGCATCATTTTCAGCAAGTCCCGAAATAATATCATTACAGCTTTGTTCGTAAATTGTATCGATGCCATTCAAGTCCGGCAATTTCCAATGATTGCCACTGATTTTTGCTATAGCCATTTCATTTACCTCCGTCGCAAAAATTATGTTTAAAAAAACTACACACATAAGTTAGCGCTAATAAAACAAGAAAGCTGTGAGTAATCTCACAATATGACCGATGGCATTAAATTTTCACAACGTGTATTCAACTGATTAGCAGGGAATTTCTGAGTTTAATATTCGGATCTAATTTGCTTAAGTGTTTCATTCAGTTGTTGTTCATCGCCCGCAGAATAGGCTTACAGTATTGGCAATTTTTTCGCGATAGCTTGGAAAATTGGTGAAGGAGATGCAAAGATGAACTTTACGGGCGATAAACTAAGCTTTGGCATAACGTATGAGATGTGCTTAAAAATATATCAAGCGCTTAGTGCTTTTTCTGTCGGCTTATTGAATAAAAAAATTGTGCAACTGTCCTTGTTTGTAATCGTGTTTTTACTGGCAGGTTGTAAAACAGTACCGATATATGATAGGAGTTTTGCTGAAAGAGGAGGGTTCTGGGAACAAGGTGAAAACTCGAGTACACGTTTCCATCATACTTCTTTCACTGATAAAGCCGTCATTGGACGCATGTACGCTGTTGGCAGAAGCACGCTACTCAACCGCAATCAAGTTAAAAATTCTTCAGAAATAAAAAATCACGCATTTGTCATAACCGGCCCCGAAAGCAGTGCTCGTATAGAATTCAAATCGTTTGATTCGACTTGTATAGTTCGCATTAAAGAATTTAATTTTGGCAATGCTTATTCAGACTCTTCAGATTGTCTGCACATAATTGATACTTTGCATGCCACGATACAAGCTAAGAATGCAATACTTCAGATAAAAGTCGCCTCAAACCAGACTGAAGTTACCGTAATTAGCGGTGTGATAAAAATCGCACTGCGAGCTAATTTAACTTACTCGATTGATGCAAGAGAAGATCAGGAAATAACGATTGTTCGTGATGCAATCAACCGCCCTCGCGCACTGGAGCCGGATGAAATTTGGCGGCGTATTGCATGGAGAGATGACTATC
This sequence comes from Nitrosomonas sp., assembly GCA_008015565.1. Lineage (GTDB taxonomy): Bacteria > Pseudomonadota > Gammaproteobacteria > Burkholderiales > Nitrosomonadaceae > Nitrosomonas. The sequence continues at coordinate 15,840 of SSFV01000093.1, forward strand.
AATTCTATAAGTCAGCAATAGACTGGAGTAAAGTCATAGCGATTGCTGTTACGGGCGCAATCATTGTTGCGGTAATATTGTTAGGGCGGTCAAGTGGCAGAGGGGCAGGCGGATTTTCTCGAAGTCACCGCTGGAGATAATCATTGGTAGATTATTGATTGTACCAGTGGTTTCAGATTTTTTTGCTCAGTTCATATTGAAAAAATCTGAAGGGAAAATATGAATTTGACTTATACCTTCTATCAACTAATTCTGAACGATGTTTTGTTTTGTGAAAGCTACTCCGGTTCCAGCGTTACTCAAATTCTTGAAATTGCCTACGAAGCGGAGTAGTGATAGGTCTGACTACCGCTTAATTACTTTTGTTGATTTCATCGCATTTATCTAAGAATGCTTGCCGTGCAGGTTCGTTATTTTTGAACTCAATTAGCGATTTTTCCATTCCTCTACCTGAACAATTGACTGAATTAGCTTCAGGAAGATCGCCACCACAACCAAATAAAGTAGTGCTAAGCGCAATAACGCCGACAACATTATAGTTAACCTTCATTTACAATTTTCCTCTATAAAAATTCATTATGGCTTAAATAGTGCGTTGATAAACTTTCCAGAACATCCGATATAAGGTAAGGCAAAAACAAAAAAGGGCACAGTAACTTCATAGATAAGTGAGCATTTTTTTAAGCTGTTTTTAATACCGCAACAGTAACACAGTTAGTTTTTCAACAACAACACTTGTATATGATACTTTTCATTTCAAAATTACTCGGCTTTGATCCCGCCATCCGATCCAGACCCCCGATTCTACCCGAATTCTTACAAACTATGTCTTTTACTTTTCTTTCAAACAGAGTAGGGCACTCACGTGAAATGTTGATTTGCTTTGGAGAGCCTATGTTGATTACGTTTATGCTAGATATGTTTTTTTGTATACGTCGTGATTGCACGGTTAAAAAACGAACCAAACTATGCTAATCTGGACTCAAGTCTGTATACTTTATAAGAATCTGATCATATCTTTGCCGATTGCAAGCAGTATCTAAACCATCTGGAGTGAGTCAATGAAATTTTCTATTTACCGCTATGATCCTGATAAAGATGAAAAGCCATACATGAAGGATTATGACGTGCAATTGGCCGTTACTGATAAGATGTTACTGGATGCTTTGCTGCGCATAAAGTCAATGGATGATAGTTTAAGTTTGCGCCGTTCTTGCCGCGAAGGCGTATGCGGATCAGATGCGATGAATATAAATGGACGAAATGGACTGGCATGCATCACGCCAATCAGTAGTCTTAACGAACCGATAACAATACGTCCTTTGCCCGGTTTGCCGGTAATCCGGGATTTGGTAGTTGATATGACCCAATTTTTTCAGCAATATCATTCCATCAAGCCCTATCTGATTAATAATGATCCACCTCCTGAGACAGAGCGATTGCAATCACCTGAAGACCGGGCAGCACTGGATGGCGTTTACGAATGCATACTTTGTGCGTGTTGTACGACCTCTTGCCCATCATTTTGGTGGAATCCCGATAAATTTGTAGGGCCTGCTGGATTGTTGCAAGCTTATCGTTTTCTCGCTGATAGTCGTGATCAAGCAACGGCGGAGAGATTGGATAATCTGGAAGATCCTTACCGTCTGTTCCGCTGTCATTCCATTATGAATTGTGTCGATGCATGTCCTAAAAGCTTGAATCCTACCAAGGCAATCGGCAAGATCAAGGATATGATGATCAAAAGAATGGTATGAAAGAATTTGAGCGTGCCCGTTGGCGCTGCCGGCGAGGGTTGCTCGAGTTGGATATTATTTTGCAGCGTTTTATGGATCGCTACTATATGCAGTTGGACGATGAAGGGTTACAACAATTTGAACGCTTGTTGGCTCTGGCGGATAATGATTTATGGGATCAGATCACTGCACGGCAAGACAGCAATGATAGTGATGTGCAGCAAGTTCTGGAATTACTCAGAAAAAGTTAGTTTCTAATGATATTTTTAAAACTGTTGGGTTTTATAATCGCGCATACCGATTAATTGTAAGTAATCTGTGGAGAAGTTAAATGGCACAAAAAGGCATAGCAACTTTAAATCTCAATGATGGTAGTGCACCCATCGAATTACCGGTTTTAACTGGAACGATGGGACCAGATGTAATTGATATTCGCACGCTGCATGCAAAAAGTGGCTTATTTACTTACGATCCAGGCTATTTGTCAACCGCCAGCAATAGTTCAACCATCACCTTTATCGATGGCGATAAAGGGATTCTGCTTTACCGGGGCTATCCTATCGAACAGCTTGCAACCCATTGTGATTTCATCGATGTGTGTCATTTGCTGATGAAAGGCGAGTTACCTAATGCAGAACAAAAAAGAGAGTTTGACAGTGCCGTGAAGAATCATTCGATGTTGCACGAACAACTTGTCCGGTTTTATAGCGGCTTCCGGCGGGATGCGCATCCAATGGCGGTGATGGTTGGTGTGGTAGGCGCTTTATCGGCTTTCTATCATGAAGCTTTGGATATTACCGATCCGGAATACCGGGAACAGTCGGCGTACCGATTAATTGCAAAATTACCCACCATTGCCGCTATGGCTTATAAATATAATATTGGCCAACCTTTTATCTATCCGCAGAACCGCCTAAGTTATGCTGAAAATTTTCTGCATATGATGTTTGCGGTACCGACTGAAGAATATCAAGTGAATCCAGTGATTGTTCGCGCACTGGATCGGATTTTGATCTTGCATGCCGATCATGAACAAAATGCTTCGACCTCGACAGTGCGTTTGGTCGGTTCAAGCGGCGCAAATCCGTTTGCCTGTGTTTCGTCCGGTATTTCCTGTTTATGGGGCCCAGCACATGGCGGCGCAAATGAGGCCTGTTTGAATATGTTGGAAGAGATCGGCGATGTATCACGTATTGATGAATACATTGAACGGGTTAAAGATAAAAACAGTAACTACCGCTTGATGGGATTCGGTCACCGCGTTTACAAAAACTTCGATCCACGCGCTAAATTAATGCGCGAAACCTGTCACGAAGTTTTGGATGAACTGGGCCTGCAAAACGATCGTTTATTCAAGCTGGCATTGCAATTAGAGAAAATTGCGTTGGAAGACGATTATTTTATTTCCAGAAAACTCTATCCTAATGTCGATTTTTATTCCGGAATTGTTCAACGGGCACTAGGGATACCCACAAAAATGTTTACCGCAATTTTTGCGATGGCGCGAACAGTCGGCTGGGTGGCTCAATGGAGCGAGATGGTCTCTGATCCATCACACAAGATTGGTCGCCCGCGCCAATTGTATACCGGTACAACGATGCGAGACATACCCGGGTCGTATTCCAAAAAATAGTTTTAGAGACACCCTTTCTTTTTAAGACTGCCTATTTATGAGTAAGCCGTTGTTTGATGATTCGCTGTTATCTGGTGCTAATGCTTCATTTATTGAAGCAGTATATGAAGAATATTTGCATAACCCTAATTCGGTAGCTTTGGCTTGGCGTGAATATTTTGACGCATTAACCAAGCAACCCATTAACAGTGCATCAAAAAAACAGCTTACTGGAAATGGTGCCATAATTTCGCAACCACAGCTTACAAGCATGGAAGTTCAAACGGCGTTTCCTGAAATGATTGTTGCGGATTCAGATGATCGTAAGCAAGTTGCTGTATTACAGTTGATCAATATGCATCGCTATCTGGGGCTGCATCAGGCTAAACTGGATCCGCTAGGATTAAAGCAGCAATTGGATATTCCGGAGCTAAATCCCGCTCACTTTGGATTTACCGAAGCAGATTTGGATAAGGTATTCAATACCGGTTCACTAGTAGGGCCAGAGCACGCCACGTTGCGGGAAATCTTGCAGATTTTGCGAGAAACCTATTGCGGTTCAATTGGTGCCGAGTATATGTATATTTCTTCAGTGGAACAGAAACGCTGGATACAGGCCCGGCTGGAAGGTCATCGGTCAAATCCGAATTACCCGGATGACTATAAACGGCATATTTTGGAGCGACTCACTGCGTCAGAAGGGTTGGAAAAATATCTGCATACCCGTTATGTCGGGCAGAAACGTTTCTCTGGGGAAGGCAATGACAGTCTTATTCCTTTACTTGATTGCCTGATCCATCGAGCAGGAAAGGCAGGAGTTCAGCAAATTGTGATGGGCATGGCGCACCGGGCCCGGCTCAATGTGCTGGTCAATACACTGGGCAAAATGCCTGCCGACTTGTTTCGTGAATTTGAAGAAAAACAACCGCAGGAATTACCTTCTGGCGATGTGAAATATCATCAGGGCTTTTCATCCGCTATAAAAACCGCAGAAGGCATCGTTCGGCTAGCATTGGCTTTCAATCCTTCGCACCTGGAAATTGTCAATCCAGTGGTAGAAGGTTCAGTGCGCGCAAGGCAGCATCTGCTTAACGATAAGCTTGGCGATCGGGTATTACCGGTTCTGATTCATGGTGATGCCGCTTTCGCCGGCCAAGGTGTAGTAATGGAAACGCTTAATTTGTCACAGACTCGCGGTTATGGTACCGGGGGTACCGTGCATATTATTATCAATAATCAAATTGGATTTACGACTTCCGACCCGCGTGATAGCCGGTCAACCTTGTATTGTACCGATGTAGCCAAAATGATTGATGCACCTATTTTTCATGTCAATGGCGACGATCCTGAAGCAGTTGTCATGGTGTCAGAGTTGGCATTCGATTTTCGTATGCGCTTTCATAAAGATGTGGTCATAGATATGGTGTGTTTTCGCAGGCTTGGTCACAATGAACAAGATGAGCCGATGGTAACACAGCCGAAGATGTATCAGATTATCGGTAAGCATCCCGGTACCCGCAAGCGCTACGCCGATAAACTTATCGCGGAAGAAGTCATAAAGCCGCAAGAAGCGGAAGATCTCATTCAAGCTTATCGTGATGCTATGGATGAAGGTGTTAATCCCAACAAGAATGTTTGTTATGACTACAAATCGCCGTATGCTATTAATTGGGAACCTTATCTTAAGCCAATTAAATGGAACAAGAAAATTAAAACCGGTGTGATGTTACAAACGCTTAAGCAACTCGCTATACGCTTGACGGATATTCCTGATGGTTTCAAATTACATCCACGGGTTGAAAAAATTATGGCCGACCGGCGCGCAATGGGAAAAGGAGAGTTGCCATTAGATTGGGGCATGGCGGAAAATCTCGCTTATGCTACTTTGTTGAAAGAAGGCTATCCCGTCAGGTTATCGGGCCAAGACTCTGGACGGGGTACTTTTTTTCACCGTCATGCGGTTCTGCACGATCAAGTAGCGGCTGATCAAAATGAACGGATTTATATCCCATTGCGCCATATTTATCCTGAGCAACCTGATTTTGTCGTGATCGATTCCATGTTATCCGAAGAGGCCGTATTGGGCTTTGAATACGGTTATGCAACAACGCAACCCAATGAATTGGTGATTTGGGAAGCGCAATTTGGTGATTTTGCCAACGGTGCGCAGGTAGTCATAGACCAGTTTATTGCTTCTGGCGAAGCCAAGTGGGGACGGGTTTGTGGCTTAGTGATGATGTTGCCGCATGGCTATGAAGGGCAGGGGCCTGAGCATTCTTCCGCGCGATTGGAACGTTTTTTGCAACTCTGCGCTGATTACAATATTCAAGTTTGCGTGCCTTCCACGCCGGCACAAATGTTCCACATGTTGCGCCGGCAAATTATCAGGCCATTGCGTAAACCGCTGATCATTATGAGTCCGAAAAGTATGTTGCGTCATAAAGAATCGGTATCGAGCCTGGAAGATTTGGCACACGGTCATTTTTACCCGGTTATTTCCGAAGCGGAAGATTTAGATCCTAAAATGATCAAGCGAATAATTGTTTGTAGCGGGAAAATCTACTATGAATTACTGGCTTATCGCAAAGAACAGCAAATAACGGGAATGGCGATTATCCGGCTGGAACAGCTTTATCCGTTTCCACACGAAGAATTCCAGGCAGAAATCGATCGCTTCAGTAATGCCAAGGAAGTTATCTGGTGTCAGGAAGAACCTGGCAATCAAGGCGCATGGCATCGCATTCAACATTATCTCTTGCGCCATATGCACCCCGACCAAGCGTTAGGTTACGCGTTACGGGTGTCGGCAGCTTCTCCGGCGGTAGGTTATACGGCTAGACATAGGTTTACGCAGCATGAGTTAATCGTAGCAGCTTTCAGAGATAAAATTTAGAAGAGGGGCAGCAATGTTAGTTGAAGTCAAAGTACCCGTATTATCTGAATCGGTAGCTGAGGCTACATTGATAACCTGGCATAAAAAATCGGGAGATTACATTAACCGGTCAGAAAATCTGATCGATATCGAAACCGATAAAGTGGTATTAGAATTACCCGCTCCAAGTGCCGGTGTGTTAAGTAAAATTTTAAAACAGGATGGCGCCACGGTTATCAGCGGTGAAGTCATTGCCATGATAGATACTGAAGGCTCTACTACAGTTAACGCTATTAAGCAGGAAGAAAAACCAGAGTCGGCCGCTGACAAACAGGTTGTAGTCATTACAGGAAAAAGTTCTGAAAAAACAGGTGCGGAGGAAGTTAATCAGGCGATACCGATGTTGATGCCTGCCGCGCGCAAATTAGCAGAAGAAAATAATCTGAAAGCGACCGAAACCTCCGCCATCAAAGGCACTGGCCTTGGCGGGCGCATTACTAAAGAAGATGTGCAGGCGTATATGGATAAGAAATCCAATCCGGCATCAAGTAATGAAATTAAATCGGGTTTAGTGGACACACCTAGAACCGGTGCTCGTACGGAACGTAGAGTAGCGATGTCTCGATTGCGGCAGACAATTGCGGAGCGTTTGGTGCAGTCCCAATCTACAGCAGCAATTCTGACTACGTTCAATGAAGTCAATATGCAGTCGATTATTGACCTGCGCACACGTTATAAAGCAGAATTTGAGAAAGAACATGGTGTTAAGTTGGGCTTTATGTCATTCTTTGTTAAAGCTGTTATTACTGCATTAAAAAAATATCCGATTATCAACGCTTCCGTTGAAGGTAATGAAATCGTCTACCACGATTATTATGATATCGGAATTGCTGTGGGGAGTCCGCGTGGCCTGGTGGTCCCAATCATTCGTGATGCAGATCGATTGACGCTGGCTGATATTGAATTGCAAATAGCCGACTTTGCCAAGCGTGCACAAGACGGCAAGCTGACAATCGAAGAACTTAGCGGTGGTACGTTCTCGATTACCAACGGTGGCGTATTTGGTTCTATGCTCTCTACTCCTATCATTAATCCGCCCCAGAGTGCCATTCTTGGTATCCACGCTACAAAAGAACGGCCTGTTGTGGAAAATGGTCAAATTGTTATCCGTCCGATGAATTATCTGGCTTTATCTTATGATCACCGGATAATTGATGGTCGTGAAGCGGTGCTGTCACTCGTAGCGATAAAAGAAGCATTGGAATATCCAATGAGTCCGCTTTGGGAGAAATGAAATACCAGCAATCTGTAATATTTAACTTTACTATATTATTAAGTTATTGAATTATTAATAACAAAATTGGCGCTATATCGATTGCTGTAATCTACATAAACGCACACGAACTGATTACTTTACCAAAATTGCTAATTGCAAAATCAGATCTGAACTCTAACCATTCATCAAAGCAATTTGATCCCAGAGCTTTTTATAAAACCACTTAAACTTACATCGATAATCAGGTATAATGCCGCCCTTTGGGTCGTTAGCTCAGCCGGTAGAGCAGCGGACTTTTAATCCGTTGGTCGGCAGTTCGAATCTGCCACGACCTACCAAATAAAAGAAGGAGTTAGTTAAATACTAACTCCTTCTATCTTTTTAAAATGCAGAGAAAAGTTTTTTATCATACTGTTATCAACAAACAACACTTCGATATTCTCCAACTATTCCACATCAGCTATATACCGAACTTATACAGAGCCTTGCTTGATAATATATTCTCTAGTTACGACTATAACAATTGTAATATCCACTTCGAAGGTTTCCAAACTCGTTATGCTGAATTCTCTTAACACTATCCCATGTTTTAGCTTAAATTGACATCATGCCGATCTGAATAAAGTATTATTCATAAGCATGCATGATTCTAAATAACCAAGTGAAACTACGAACATTAGTAATTCAATTTAAATACTATAAAATTAATAGTAAATTTCGCAATCATTATGATGAGTGAGCGTTTTTTTATTTCTGAACTGCATATAATAAGTTTGATTTGTTTTGACAACTTACCGCAACCACGATCTGACCGGGAGAAAATTGAATGTTAAAGTCTAGCCTTCTCGTCCTCATGCTAGTAATGTTTTTTGCTTCGGCAGCCCAGGCGGCATTTATTCAAGACAAGGAGACATTTAGCGGAAACATCAAAGATCTAAACACCTGGGAAGAATTCATACCACATACAGGTAGTAGTATCACACAGAACGATGGACTAACGGTTATTAGTGGTGCAGATTACACAACGCGTTTTTTAAAAGTCGGAATAGGTGAATCCGTCCGAGTAACCGCCACGGATGGTCCTAACAGTTCTTTAGATATATTTTTGACTACGAATTCTGGAGGAACGACCACCTTTACAACTTTTGACTCTAGCTATATCACGATTTCACAAACTTATTTTTTCGATGATGGGCGCTCCGAATTTAGCGCTATGCAAGGAGGTCTCGGAGTCGCCTCAGGCTTAGTGATGGGTTCAATTATTGAACCAGTAGGAATAGCTCATGATTTAGAGATTACTCGATTGAGCAGTAACCTAGCTGAATTCACTGTTTTTAATATCCAAGGCTCTTCATTGTTTCAAACACAACTCAGTTTAAATAATATTCCCGATGACCTTTACATTTCTCTAAGTGCCGGAAATGCTGTCTTTCATGATGTCAGCGTTGTACCAGAGCCTTCAATATTAGCCATGCTTATAATTGGATTACTAGCACTCACATTTATTAACCGTCACACGAAGTGTGTCAGAAAAAGCTAATTGCTCAATACCTAGTTTCAAAACAGTGTAATCCCTCCCAAAAATTAAATGAGCAAAGCAGTAGAATTTTCTATCGTAGACAAAGAGGAATTTTACTGATGAAGAAGCAGCGGCATGCGGAAAGTTAGATCAGGCAGATCTTGAAGCAGGTTTCAAGAAAGCCATTCGCCTTGTTATTAAGAAAGACCTCTGCACAACTGCGTAAATTTTGCTGTAAAGATGTGAAAAATATTCAAATTTAAATCATATTGTTATGATTTATTCAGGGGTTGCTATATAGCTTCAAAGACATACCCAGCCAATTCCGCTGATGAGACAGCATTGTTTTAAAATCGCTTTAGTCTATTCGATAGTAATTCACTTCAATCGATGCTTGCGCAGTTTACTCTATTTCCCGACCTAGGGAATTATTCTGAAAACAACCGATGACATTCCCTCTTTTAGGAGATCAATAGTAATTTCACTTCTCTGCTCAGTAAAATGAGAGAGTTTAGCAATACCGCTTTTTATCCAGAATAAATCGGAACGACGATCACCTTGGCGATAATGAAAAATTTTCTTCGGAGCATTCCGGAATGGAGGGTAACTCTTCTGTAATTGATTCACATCTCATTCAAAAAATTCATTAATCAACTCAAACTTAGTTAGCATCATACGTTATAGATTGCATTTTCAATTCCAGTGGCATCCCAATTATGCAGTAATTTAGCCACTCAACAAGCTTAGAAATCAGCACAAAATAGAGCGTGATAAGTCTGAGGATTTTTCACAAGTGGCATCGAACACTGACAAGATAAGCATCAATAAAAAATATATATTGTATACACCAGTAAAAAAATGATTCGCGTGATTCTAGTTTAAGTGGCAAGAACAGAACCACGCTACGAATTTCATCCAGCATAGCTTAATTAAGAAGTTGGTCTGTTTTCATCTTGTAATGTAATGCCTACCATGGCGATTTTGTTTTCCAAAATCTTAATCCGTGATTCCAATTCATGCACTAAAGCTTTAGCTTCTGATAACTCTGAAGTTTGAGTTTGGGAAATTTTTGCAGAAGCAGTCGTTTCCAGAAGAGCTAGACGCGATTGTAATTGTTCCTCACGATTTTCTGTTTCGGGGCCAGCAAGGTGGGTGAATTCCACACTGTCTTCATAAGGTTCTCGAGTTGTACCGGTTGCTTTAATAATTGCGCCCGCCAATAATCCGCCTGCAATAGCCAAAAACATTGTGATAACTATACCGTTGAATTGAGCAATTGCTACTTCCGGAACCACCAGGAACGCACTAAATCCGCCTAGCAATCCAGGCATTCCATGCAAATTATGTACCCCACACGTATCAACAATTTTGAATTTTGATTCTAATAAAGGTAATAGGAATACATAACCCAGCACTGAAACTGTGCCCGCCAAAAGCCCTATTCCAAATGCCCCAATTGGAGAAACAACATCGCATACTGAACCGATAGCCACACCACCAGGCCATGCTGCATTGTCCATATCAACCATAGAAGTTTTCCCATTATGTAACTTTGAACTTAGAAAATAAGTAGCTAAAGTAGCGCCTGACAAAGCAAGTAACGTGTTAGCTACAGTTTGTGGCATATTTTCTAAAGGAACTAGCGCAGTGGCGAAGCTTGGCCAAAATAGCCATAGCACCATTGATCCCAACATAGCAAATCGATCAGATGTATGATCAGATTCAATTGGCTTACTACGCTGATATTCCGTAGTTAGAACTATAGACATACTTAATCCAAAATAAGCGCCAAATGCATGAATTACAATCGATCCGGCTGTGTCTTTAAATCCGGTTGTATAACCAATAGCGTCATCCAAAACCAACCATTCATTTAACAAATAGAGTGGAACAACCAGAAGCGCTAATAAAGCATACTGAAAAACACGTAAACGCCCCAGCACCGCTCCCATTGCAATCAAGGCTGTTGCAACGGACAACTCAGCAAATAACAACGCATCAAGCGTATGAGGTTGCAATTGATGACCAAAAATTCCATTGGCGCGTAATAGAATATATAGTGGAAGCCCTGTTGCAACTACCAGATAAGTACCGGTTACAGCCCCGAAACCATAACGGCGAACAAATACCATTAAAAAACCAAAACCAACAAGCAACATTGCCAATATGTGAATAATAAAATTATATTTTGCTACCACTCCCGCTTCGCTCAAAGCCTCGGTAGTTTCGGCATTAACCCAATTACTGAAGGTTAGAAAAAACAAACTTATTGCTAGAAGCACAGTAAAACTAAAGCTTTTTTTCATGTGACACTTCCTTTTGCATTGATTTATTAGGATTAATTCTGTGAAATAATTTGAATCAAGGGAATTTCCAATTCTTCATAAAATCCCCAATTAGAGAGTGAGCTTTAATTACCATAAATACAATATGGTTTATTTATAAATGAGAGAAAATTTCAAATCTGCGAGTCTGATATGGTCAAGGGAACAATAAAGGCCGAACATTTGATAAAGTTGGAATGTGCAAATTATCTGGGCCGCAGGTCTTTTAAAACTCGTTTTGAGGCCGGATTGATGGGCGCATGATTCTTTTTGTCACAATGTAATTTTTCTTGTAATACGGGGCGGGCCATAAATGATTATGGCCCACTTTGATCACTATGCGGGCAACCGTACAGACTATTCATGTCAACCAAAAGATAATTCAATCGTTATTAAAACTGTTTCACATCTTGCCTCCTCAGTAGTCATCAGTTACAGCCATTTTCTGGTGACTAGACCCTCTGCCAGTGCGCTCACATCGGCACCCCTTCCCGCCATGCGCACTGGTTTTTTAAATGTTAGACGGACCGGATAGAAATATCTCTTAGGTACTCCTAAGCAACCTAACCCTATTAATTTTTTGGTATTGTCAAGAAGAGTAAATTTCAGATTTACATATTGGAAAATTTGGTTGTAAATTCTTTATTCATGTGGATTAAATACTTGAGATACTTTTATCAAGTATTAAATCAGTGTTTCATAACTACAAGTGACGGCATTTCAGGCGTAGTTTGGTACAAATTTGACACAATACTTTTGCAGTTTTTAAAAAAGAAATTTCTATAATATTTTTGCTTTTATCGTGTACTGTCATATCGAATTATCTGGCTTAAGCATACTGGAAATGTCACACTCCAAACCAGAAGATACTCATCAATTGTGGCTCCGCGGTGGATTTCCTGAAAGCTATCTGGGATTAGGTCGTCATATTTATATATCCGCAATAGAGGTATTTTGCACAGGCTTCTCGGCATTAGTAATTATGATTCCTTACTTTTTAATTCTGTTCATGGCAAAAGCCGGGAAGGATTTGTGACTGAAAATATTACCCAGTTTTGCCTAATAAATAAAACCAAACATAACAACTAACGCGTAAATTCGCCGCTATAACTGCGAAATGAATTACAACAATCATTCATTGCGTTTCAATGTAGACAATTTATTTGCTACAAAATCAGACAATCTATTTGTTGCTAACCATGATACTGCAGAGATTAAGTTGATTGAAAATACAGAAGACCTATATTTGAATTAGTGCTTATTTTCAGATAGTCATAATATTTTTTTAATAAATTTCACCTAAGTTCAGTGAACTTCGTCAAAAACCTGTACATTTTTAATGTTCCAGTCCATAATTCGCAAATGGATCCTAAAAATGCAATGGTTAAAAATATCTTGATTATTCATGGCCCCAATTTAAATTTATTGGGAGTACGTGAGCCGGAAATTTATGGTGGCACAACCCTGCAGGATATTAACAGAAATTTAGCTCAATTAATTGAAAATACAAGCATTAAGCTGGACTTTTTTCAAAGCAATGCTGAATCCGCTTTAATCGATAGAATTCAAAATACACTGAGCGATGGAACACATTTTATTATCATCAATCCCGCTGCTTATACACATACCAGTATTGCCATGCGCGATGCGCTTGCTGCAGTAAAATTGCCATTTATCGAAGTGCATTTGTCAAATATTTATGCTCGCGAATCTTTTCGTAAGCAATCCTATTTTTCAGATATTGCAATTGGCGTGATTAGCGGCTTGGGTATCAAAGGCTATGAATTGGCGCTTGAGTATGCAATGACAACTTTTTAACTGGAAGTTGCACCACAAGTATTGTTATATCTAGTAGTAATGAAGCTTTAAATTTCGTGCTTTATCTTGTTTGTTAGTATTTTTGTTATAAACACCGTTTCAAAGCGAGAGGATATCTCGGGAGATTAGTTATGGATTTGAGAAAACTTAAAAAACTCATTGAATTGGTAGAAGAATCAAGTATCGCAGAGTTGGAAATTACTGAAGGCGAAGAAAAAGTCCGCATCAGTAAATCTGGATCCGGGGCACAGAATTATGCTTTTATGCCGCCTGCAATGACTACGATTATGCCGCCTGCTCAGCATCAGGTTCCGGCGCCAGTTTCCGAAGCTAATAAAGCACCTGAGAACGCGGTTACGCAAAATAATGTAGTGCCGGATGGACATATCGTTAAATCTCCAATGGTCGGCACATTCTACCGGGCAGCTTCTCCGGGAGCCAATCCGTTTGTAGAAGTAGGGCAGAGCGTCAAGGCAGGTGACACGCTGTGTATTATCGAAGCCATGAAATTGCTTAATGAAATCGAAGCCGATAAAAATGGCGTCATCAAGGCGATTTTGCTTGAGAATGGGCAGCCGGTTGAGTATGGCGAGCCTTTATTCATTATTGAATGATGATCTTGATAGTGACCGGAAGTTATGTTTGAAAAAATTTTGATTGCAAATCGTGGTGAAATCGCATTACGGATTCAGCGCGCCTGCCGTGCGATGGGTATTAAAACCGTAGCCGTGCACTCTGAAGCGGATGCAGAAGCAAAGTATGTCAAGTTGGCGGATGAATCCGTATGTATTGGCCCTGCCCCGGTGGCGCAAAGTTATCTCAACATTCCGGCAATTATAAGTGCTGCAGAGGTCACCGACTCCGAAGCAATTCATCCCGGCTATGGCTTTCTCTCAGAAAATGCGGATTTCGCCGAACGTGTGGAGAAAAGCGGTTTTGTATTTATCGGTCCGCGCCCAGAAACAATTCGCTTGATGGGTGATAAAGTTAGTGCCAAAAACGCCATGAAGAAGGCTGGTGTGCCCTGCGTGCCAGGGTCAGATGGCGCATTACCTGAAAACATCGATGAAATTAAAAAAATTGTGCGGGAGATTGGTTATCCTGTCATTATCAAAGCGGCTGGTGGAGGAGGGGGGCGAGGCATGCGCGTGGTTCATACCGAAGCTGCCTTGTCCAACGCAGTAATCATGACTCGGAACGAAGCGCAGACAGCATTCGGTAACCCTATCGTGTATGCGGAAAAATATCTGGAAAATCCGCGTCATATCGAATTCCAACTATTGATTGACGGTTATGGCAACGCGGTTCACTTGGGTGAAAGGGATTGCTCGCTGCAACGCCGTCATCAGAAAATTCTCGAAGAAGCGCCAGCGCCTGGAATTCCGGAGAAATTGCGCAATAAAATCGGTGAACGCTGCGCTGAGGCTTGCCGGCGTATTAAATATCGCGGTGTAGGCACATTTGAATTTTTGTTTGAAAACAATGAATTTTATTTCATTGAAATGAATACCCGTTTGCAGGTAGAACATCCGGTTACGGAAGCCGTTACCGGCATTGATTTAGTACAAGCGCAAATCAATGTTGCCGCCGGTCACAAATTGCCGGTTGAACAGAAAGATATTGTTATAAGGGGGCATGCGATCGAATGCCGTATCAATGCAGAAGACGCATACAAACTTACACCTTCAGCCGGACGCATTACGCAGTATCACGCACCCGGCGGCCCTGGTGTGCGGGTTGATTCTCATGTTTATCATAATTACATGGTGCCGCCATACTATGATTCCATGATTGGGAAGATCATTACTTTTGGTGATACGCGCGAACAAGCTATTGCACGAATGCGCATAGCATTATCCGAAATGGTTGTCACCGGCATTAAAACCAATATTCCGCTGCATCGCGATTTGCTGACGGATGCATCCTTTCTTCGTGGCGGAGTGGCAATTCATTATCTGGAACAGAAGCTTGCTTTACATAATAAAACCGAATAATCGATGGGTAGTGTTCGGCATTCGGCATTGCTGATTGCAAGTGTTATTTGGCTATGTCCTGGGTTAAGCTGATTATTCAAATCAATGCTGCACATGCGGAGCCGTTGAGCGATGCACTGATGGAGCAAGGTGCATTATCAGTCGATATTCACGATGCCGCGGCTAATACGCAAGACGAGCAAATGTTGTTCGATGAACCAGGAGAGCCGAGCGGAGAGATTTGGCACAATGCCGAAGTATCTGCGTTATTTAATCGAGGGGTAAATATCGATGAAATAATATGCAATGCCGCGACTCGTGCACAACTTGACCATCCCCCCGGCTATCGTTTGGAGCATGTGGAAGAGCAGGATTGGGTTCGCCTCACTCAATCGCAATTTGATCCTATTCAAATCTCATCGCGCTTATGGATCGTTCCAACTTGGCATCAGTTACCTGATCCGGCGGCTATTAATTTAATTTTAGATCCCGGATTGGCTTTTGGTACAGGCAGCCATCCTACCACGCAGCTATGTTTAGATTGGCTGGACCGGAATTTGCGCCCGGGAGTCCGGCTGATTGATTATGGCTGTGGCTCGGGAATATTGGCTATTGCTGCTTTAAAACTGGGTGCGAGCCATGTTACCGGAATCGATATTGATCCGCAGGCTATCCGTGCTAGTAAAGAAAATGCAATGCGCAATCAGTGCGATGCATCTGCTTATTGTTTTTCTGCCGTAGAAAATACCACTGGATCGAATATTCAAATTCAAAAGCAAGCAGATATTGTAGTTGCCAATATTTTAGCCAATCCTTTGATCATGCTTGCACCCTTATTAGCACGAACTGCTTTAAACGGCGGACAGATCGTACTATCGGGAATCCTTGTGGAACAAGCTGATGAAGTAAAGCAGGCTTACAATCAGTGGCTTGACATGAATAGTGCCAATCACCAAGAAGGTTGGGTGCTATTAACCGGTACTAAAAGATAAATTAACTTTTATGCATGTAAAAACACTTCATAACGGCAATGAAGTTAGTCATATCAAAACATTTAAAAATAGAGAATAGGGCATGGCATTAGTAGTCCGCTGTCCAGGATGTGGCACGACTTTCCGCGTCAATGCCATGCAGTTACAAGCGCATAGTGGTGATGTGCGTTGCGGCCATTGTTTACGTATTTTTAATGGATTTGCTACGCTCATTACAGTTCATGAATCCATCATTGAAAATCCGTTCCAGCTTCAATCCCAGTCCACCAGTCAACCTGAGCAGAATGAAACCGAAGAAATCCCAATCACTGAAAAAAAACCGGAAGCTGTAGAAAATTTCAATGACGAGAGTAATTTTCCAGCGATTGTTAACCAAGACCCTGTAGATACGGTAATCTCTCAACAACATCCAGTTGATGAAAAGCAAGCAACTGACCAGCAACAGATGGTATGGATGGCCGCCAATGTTTTATTGCTGCTCTTGCTG
>SSFV01000089.1 GCA_008015565.1 Nitrosomonas sp.
CCTCCATGCGTCTTTACGTAGTAAATACACCTAAAAATTGCCATTATAATCTGCCTATGATTGCTCATATAGCCCGATTATAACGGCAATTTGCTTCTTGGCACTTTATACAGCTATAAGGCAGATTTATTGCCAAACAATGCGGCGGCTATATTGAGCCTGTTGGCTGCGCAATTCGAGAATATAGACCCCAAAAGGCGCATTGCTTAACGACAGTACCAACTCAGTACTATTAGCGGGCAAATTAGCCTGGGCTATGGCGTGTCCGCTCAGGTCATAAACCGATACGCGCACTTCCGACAATAATGCCGATGCCGTATAGTTCACGCGAAGGTCTTTGCCCACTTGTACGGCATTTAGCCTCACTTGAGGCAGATGAACTCCGCTACTCAATTGCGCTTCGTCATAGATAACGTATGATTGCACCAAGCTACACCCGTGGTCGCCCGTGATGGTAACGCTATAAGTGCCCGCTACTAAATCCGTAGCCGACGAACTGCCAAGCCCCGCATCGTGCGACCAAGCATAACTATATTCATACATATCCGTATTTAACACAATAGCCCCGCTTTGTCCGTTCTGCGTATTGGCATTGGTCAATTGCACATCAAAAGGCACTTGAATGCCTTCATAATTATTTACGTATGTTGTATAAATGTATTGGCAACCATTGGCATTTGTCAGCGTCACCGTATAATAGCCCTCTGCCAGTTGGGTGGCTTCGTTGCTATTGAGGTTGGCATTGTGCGACCAAGTATAACTATAACCTTCGGGACAAATAATACTGCCTATGCTTTGCCCGCAATAGGTAGCTTGCCCAATAAATGATGAGGAAAAGTTGACGGGATAAGCCGCATTATGGTATAAGTCGGCATAAACTTCATAGCTGCAAGCCCCTGGCGCATCTACCATTACAGTATAGTGTCCTGCGGGCAGGTTGCTTGCTATATCGCTGGTCAGAGTTGGGTCGTGTGCCCATACAAACGTAGAATTGGGCAAATAGTATTGTAGCTGTATGCTGCCATTGCTATTGCCACAAGTAGGATGTTGTGTTTGTGCCCAGGCATAATTGGCATTTTGGTTCAATATTTGGATATCATAGGTTGCCAAGCGTTTGCAGCCATTGGCATCGGTCACATCGCATATATATCGCGGGACATCATCCAAAAACATACCGATTGATCCTCCTGCCGTCAACTGGTTTATCTGTACGCCATTGCCTATCATATTGCCATATTGGTTGTACCATATTACGGTATAGGGTGCTGCGCCTCCTGTTATATCTATACTGATGCTGCCGTCTTTGCTGCCTGAGCAGGACTCATGCTGTATCGTAGCCGTTACTTGGGGCGCGTCGGTATCGCTAATATGGGTTAGGTGGTCGATATAGGGAAACATACCGCCGCCGCCGTCGATGCGCATTTTGTATAGACCCGAGCGCAAATTTTCTATATCCGACGAATTGCCGACTAAACCCACGCCGCCGCTCAACGAATACCAACGCGGGTTGTCGGGCATAGCGGGGTTGCCGCTCATTGTTTCGGTGACAGTAGTAGCGATGCTGCCGTTATTGTCGTCGCAGTTGGCATCGGTCGTATTGGTGCTAATGGCTAAGGGTGGCGCGTAGGCAGGTTGTATCCACTTCAATTCAGCCACCGCAAAACCCATTTTATCAGCCCATTGCGGCAGTTCGGCGTAGGGCATTTGGGCAATATAGGCATAGTTCATTTCGTCGGCAATGCGGCAGGCGAGGGCTTCGTAGCCTGTTTCGCGTATCAGATGCCCCACTGCGCAAGCCGTATTATATCGGTCTATAAAATACGGAATGGTCGTGTCGTGGTAGGTATTTTTCGGAAATACGCCCGCTTTCCAATAGCCCCTAAGTAGGTCTAAGCAATGGGATCTGTTAGCGCGTTGGTCGGCATTTAAGTGGCTTAGGTCTGCACGGCGCAAGGTACTTTCTACAGTCATTAGGTGCAGACGAATAAGCCGTTCATGGTCGGCAAACTCAATGGGTTGTTGCAAATACGGGTCGGTGCTGGGGCGGACGCGCCATTGGGCATTTAAGTCGCACAATTGTTCGTATACCGTAGGAGCGGCATACAGATGGCTCCCACTCAGCAGCAAGGCGGCTATCCAAAAGAGGATAGTAGCAGGTAAAAAATGGCTTGGTTTCATGATAATCATGGTTTTAGGGTAAAAAAACAAAACAAAGATAGCTCAAAAAATGACAAAATACAAATGTCTATTGCAAAACATCGGAATCATGATATTTCCAATTCAAAAACAGCAGCATGGTAGAATTTTTGAACTATTAGGTGTAGTTTTGTTGCTGCCTAACCCAATGAACGAAGAGAGAGACATATAAGTTGCTTATTAGACTTCCTACGAAATTACATCTCTACGGGGCACAACTGATGCTTTATCCCTAACGGGATTGAGAAATTATTTTTTAGCACTAAAATGCTTGACCTATAAGGCTTTTCAATGCCATAACACCCGTGTTCCGCTTCACGGGCTTTTGCAAAAAGTCTAATCAAAACAGCGAGGTGCAAATGCCTAAATAGTTACCTTTTCTATTACGGTTCTATATTTTTGCTCGGTGTTCATTTTGCAAAAGTAATAAGAAAACTCATACTTTTATAGACTTTGTTGATAAAGTTAATGTCAATCTTACATTAGCACACCACCCCGAAACATGAATACTGCACCCCCAACTGCTTTGCCGCCGAGCTTAATTTCATACAATACGCGCTTTTGTTTACCCAAAACGCCAACTACAACTTTATCCCCCCTTTTGGGTTCAACTACTTCGCTATGTCCCAACGCATTGTCTCATTAGTGCCTTCACAAACCGAATTATTAGCCTATTTGGGTTTAGATGCTGAAGTAGTCGGCATTACTCGTTTTTGTATTCACCCCGCACATTGGTATCGGACTAAGCAGCGCATAGGGGGCACTAAGGATTTTCGGGTCGATCAGATTGCCGCGCTACGCCCCGATTTGATTCTCGCCAACAAAGAAGAAAATACTCAAGAGGGCATTGCTCAGTTAGCCACCCAACACGAGGTTTGGGTCAGCGATGTCAACACTTTTGCCGATGCCTTGGCGATGATACAGACCATAGGCGGTCTCACCCAACGACGCGACGCGGCTGCCGACTTGATAAACCGCCTCGAAACTGCCTTAACACAGCATTTGCCCGCCCTACCCACGCAACGCCGCTTGCGAGCAGCCTACCTAATATGGCGCAATCCATATATGGTGGCAGCAAATCATACGTTTATACAAGACATGATGACCAACATAGTAGGCTTGGACAATGTATTTGCACATCTATCGCGCTATCCTGTTGTTACTTTGCCCCAGCTTGCTGCCGAACGCCCCGATTTGGTCTTGTTATCGTCCGAGCCTTATCCGTTCCGCGAGCGTCATATTGCCAAATTGCGCGAGGTATTGGGCAGCGCGGTGCGCATCGAGCTAACCGACGGCGAGATGTGGTCGTGGTATGGCAGCCGGCTATTACAAGCTATTCCTTATCTATCAATGCTCCGCAAAGTTTGGGGTAGTACATAAAAAAAGCCTCCGACAGAACTGTCAGAGGCTTCCTTTCATCAAGTTAGGCTACTTAAAACCAAATTCTCAATTATTCAACGCCTAAAGCGCGGAGGGTTTCCATGTTGAGGTTGCCTGCGGGCAAATTGTTGTCTTTTTGGAATTGGATTAAGGCTTTACGCGTAAGCGGGCCTAATACGTTGTCAGTAGGACCTGGGTCATAACCACGCGATTTGAGAGCTTGTTGAACAGCAATAATCTTAGATGTCGTGATTTTTGCTTCGCACAATACCTCTACCCAATCAGTGAAGCCGCCAGTTTTAACCAATTTTTTGGTCGTAACGGTGCTGTACTCAGCGGGAATCTCTACTTCGCGGGTGGTAGCAGGGCTACGCAATACCGATTTAGTAACGGTACGGTATTCAGCGGGGACTTCGCGCTCTTGAACGTTAGCCGGTTGTTGTACTACTGCTTTGGTGATAGTTTTGAACTCAGCAGGAATAGGAATTTCGCGCGACGAAGCCGGTGATTTTAACACTTGTTTAGTGATGGTTTTGTACTGAGCGGGAACTTCAGTCAAACACCATACTTTACATTTTTCGGGGTCTTCGCTCAAGCAATTGCGGTCGGCACGACCAGCAACCCATTTGGTAGTAGCAGGCGAAACCAAAACTTGTTCAGTAACAGTTTCAAATACCGGTGGAACATATTCTAAGCGTGAACCCGCTTCTTTGGTCATAAGCTCTTCGGTGGTGGTGGTGAAGGTAGCAGGAACTACTTCCAATACTTTGTAGGCTTCTTTTACCAAAACTTGTTCGGTTACAGTTTCAAAAACTGCGGGAACTACCTCTAAGCGCGAAGATGCTTCTTTCAAGAGGATTTGTTCAGTAACAGTGTCGTACTGGTCAGGAATTAAACATTTTGCATAGCATTTGCCCGGTTGTGCGTTGGGGGGTAAGTCGCCACCGTCTTGTGCCATCAAATTAGTTCCTACAGCCCAAAGTGCCGTACACCCAAGAGCTAATAGTAATCTTTTCATACTCATGAAAATTTTAAAAAATGTTAAACAATAATAGCTTTATATTAATGAAATAATGTCTTCGCTGCCTCAATATTAGGCTAAAAGAACAGCGCAAAGTTACGCGTTTATCTTGGATTACCAAAGCGTGACAATTTTTTTTTTTGAAAACTTGTCATTTTAAGTATTTTTGGTAAGTTTTCACCGCTCAATTACGTTGAATGAGGGGCACTCGGTCAGTAGAATTGTTCTACGTCGTTAGAGCAGGCTACAAAATTGGCACCTCGCAAAACAGAGCGAGACAATGCATGAGACGTATTCAAGCCACAAAAGACACTATTTGTATCCTATAAATTTAGGGTCAATAAGTGTTTTTGAGAATATCTGTGCTTTATATCTACCCCTTGTCATGGTAGGACCGGTGCGTTATGCCACTACAAACAAAGGACATTCAGCAACGAATGTCCTTTGTTGTAGCAATAATAAAGAACAGTTTAATCGTCTGTTCGCGGCTGTTCTAAGGGCGACTCGTATATTTGGTTGAATAAGCCCCAGTCAATTTCGCGGTAATAGTCTTCGCCAAAAAATTTGAGCAATTTATCCATAAAAACGGGGTTCTGAAATCCAGGTATTGGCTGCGGGTTGCCCATATTTTCGTCTAAAAAAATAACCGATGGGTAATTAAGCCTGCCTCGTGTGAGATAAACCGCGATTTCGTGGATACCTTTTTCGCTCGCGTCAGCTCTAAACACGTAGTTATTCTCTTTAAAAGATATAGCGCGTTTAGTTTCAGCGTCCAACTTGACGGGGTAGAAATTTTCGTTGATGTACTCCGCTATAGCAGGATTTTCAAACGTCACCTTCTCCATGCGCAAGCACCATGTACACCAATCGGTGTATAGATCAACAAAAACTTTTTTCGGGTTCTTTTTGTTTCTTTCCATAGCTTCCTCAAAAGTCATCCAATTGATGGCGGCTTTGTCGCTGGTTTGCACTTTGTCCGTGCCTCCGCTGCCCGGAGATTTGAACGACATACATAGGAGAGC
>SSFV01000055.1 GCA_008015565.1 Nitrosomonas sp.
TATTAATGTATATATTTACTGCTGCGGATCATTATATCGTTTGCTGAAGTGCGCGGATTAGGTTGATAACCATAGTTGAAAGCATCTGTAACCGGCTGGTTGCTTCAATCGAATCCTGGAACGTTTACGTTCGCTTTGGTTTTTATATGCATTGAGTTTTTGTCTAACCACGGAATCTATTGCTGGATTCACATAATTAACTAGTAACTGGTACCAATAATTTTTTTAATAGGAGTGCCATCATGTCAACAATACCTCACATCATTTTATCGAATCTTAATGGCAGCAACGGCTTTCGCCTGGATGGCGAGGCTGCTTACCATGTTTCCGGAAGTGCAGTAAGCAGTGCAGGAGACGTCAACGGCGATGGTTTTGACGATGTCATTATCGGAGCATCGTCAAGTGATAAGAACGGCATTGAGTCCGGCTCGAGTTATGTGGTTTTCGGTAAAGACCAGGATATGGATGCAGCAATGAGTTTATCCAGCCTTGACGGCAGTAATGGTTTTCGCATGGATGGAACGGGAGAATTTGAGCGATTGGGAACATCTGTCAGCAGTGCGGGAGATGTTAATGGCGATGGTTATGGCGATTTAATTGTTGGTGCTCGCATTACTGAAACTGGAAGCTATGGTTATGATTACAGCAATGGAGCGGGTGTCAGTTATGTTGTATTTGGACATGCTTCCGGGTTTGATGCAACACTCGATTTGTTAAGTCTCGATGGCATCAACGGTTTCCGCTTGGATTCAAAGGCCGCCTATAACGCTTCTCATCATGAAGTGAGTAGTGCAGGTGATATTAACGGGGATGGTTTCGATGATTTGATCATCGGCGTCCTCAATCCGTTTTCACCAGTTCCAGAGGATAATGTTTATCGCTCCGGTGATGTTTATGTAGTGTTTGGTAAATCTTCAGATTTTAGTACCTCACTGGATTTATCCGCTTTGGATGGCAACAACGGTTTTCATCTGACTGGAGTAAGCGGCGATCACCTGGGTTCATCGGTTAGCAGGGCGGGTGATATCAATGGCGATGGTTATGATGATGTGATTATAAGTGCTAAGGGTTATTACTCGGACAATAGCTATGTTTTATTCGGTAAAGCTGACGGTTTTAGCGCCTCTATGGATTTATCTGGCCTGGATGGCAGTAATGGCTTCCGTTTCGATGGCGGCGGGCTGCTTGTTAGCGATGCAGGTGATGTTAATGGCGATGGTTTTGATGACGTGATTATCAATACTAGCGATTATGGCTCCAAATATAGCTATGTGGTGTTTGGTAAATCTTCCGGATTTAGCGCAACTTTCGATTTATCTGGCCTGGATGGCAGTAATGGCTTCCGATTCGATGGCGCAGGGGGTGGCGCGAGCAGTGCGGGTGATATCAATGGCGATGGTTTTGATGATTTGATATTTGGCAATCCCTATGCAGACCTTGCGGGTGTCGGTTTTGTCGGCGGGAGTTATGTGGTGCTTGGCAAGGCTTCAGGTTTTAGCGCTACACTGGATTCTGCCAGCTTGGATGGCGTTGGTTTTTACCTGGAGGGGGTTGCAGCAGGCGACGATTTGGGTAGATCAGTCAGTAGTGCGGGCGACGTCAATGGTGATGGTTTGGATGATTTGATTCTGGGTGCGCCTGGAGCAGATCCTAACGGGGAAAGCTCTGGTTCCAGCTATGTGATACTTGGAAGCAATTTTGTCGATGAGACGGTTTATCAGGGTACGCCCGCAGATGATAGTCTCACGGGTTCCGCTGCGGCAGATCGATTCGAAGGAGGCGACGGTAATGACACACTGACCGGACGTGGCGGTGCGGACGTATTCCATGGGGATGCCGGAAATGACAATATCTGGATATCGGACCTTAATTTTCAGTTAGCTGATGGCGGCAGCGGTAACGATGCCTTGCACTTGAGCGGCGAGAATTTATTTCTCGATTTGACAAATCTTACAGGCAGAATTACAGGTATCGAAACCATTTGCCTTTACGGAACCGGTGACAATACATTAAGTTTAACTGCTGACGATATACTCAATTTATCGGATAACGGCAGTGCGCTGAGAGTACATGGTAATAGTGGAGACAGTATCGTGGGATTGAGCAGCAGTGGGTGGACGGATAATGGTATTGATGAGCATGGCGGGTATTTTCATATCTACACCCAGGGTGATGCAGTGCTGCTGGTCGGGGCGAATGTGACGACGGATTTTATTTAGATTGTGACTTCCATTTGCGTATACATACGTGCATACGCTGGTTGGGGGAACAGATAAACAATGTCGAATATTAAAATCAGTTTTAATAATCAGCATGGACAGGCATTGTCGGGCATACTGGAAATGCCTGCAGGAGCGGTAAAATCATATGCGCTGTTTGCACATTGTTTTACCTGTTCCAAGGATAATCTGGCAGCGGCACGAATAGCACGCTCTCTGGCCGCTCTGGGAATTGCCGTGTTGCGGTTCGATTTTACCGGGCTGGGAAATAGTGAAGGTGAATTTTCAAGTACCAATTTTTCATCAAATTTGCAGGATTTGCTTGCAGCCGCAAATTATCTCGAACAGCAATATGCCGCACCAGCTTTGTTAATCGGGCATAGTTTCGGTGGTGCGGCGGTACTGGCTGCAGCACAGGATTTGCCGGGGGTAAAAGCGATTGTGACAATTGGTGCGCCGGCTACTGCCGCGCATGTTAAGCATTTGTTTGGCAATGCCTATCATGAATTACGAGACAAGCAATCGGTCCAGGTCGAATTGGGAGGCCGAAGCTTTAGTATCCAGCGTCAGTTTGTCGAAGATTTGAAGAAGTACAATTCTATAGCGCACATCAAGTCGTTAAAAAAAGCGTTGTTGATTTTTCACTCACCATCGGATGATGTGGTTTCCATCGATGAAGCGTCGCGCATTTATACTGCTGCCAAACACCCCAAGAGTTTTGTATCGTTGGATCGCGCCGATCATTTGTTATCCAATCCTGAAGACTCCCGCTACGTAGCGGAGGTTTTATCAGTGTGGGCCAACCGTTATCTGGGCGTTGACCAGGCTGCTGATGAAACCGGAGACTCAGGCGTTATGGTAGTTGAGCAGGGCAGTGTTGTGGTGCTTGAACGCGATAAAAAATTCACACGCGAAATCCTGACACCGTATCATCGCTTGCTGAGCGACGAGCCGATAGCCTTGGGAGGAACCAATCTCGGTATGAATCCATATGAATTGCTGCTGGCTGCGTTAGGAAGCTGCACTTCTATGACCTTACGCATGTATGCTAATCATAAGCAGCTTGATTTGCAGAGTATCCAGGTCAAATTGCACCACAACCGCATTCATGCAGAAGATTGCGCTAACTGCGACAAACAGGCTGCGGTCACTGACAGAATTACGCGCGTCATTCAATTGACGGGTAAGCTGAGCGATCAGCAACGTACGCGGTTACTGGAGATCGCCAATCAGTGCCCCGTGCACAAGACCCTGAAAAACCGGATTCAGGTAGAAACCACGTTAACGGATTAATGTTGGTATGCAAGCAAATGATACTACCGAAAAGTTTCGTATCGATAAGTGGTTGTTTGCAGCCAGGTTCTTTAAAACACGTTCATTGGCAGCCGAGGCTGTCGAGCGTGGCCGTGTTACACTGAACGATCAACGGGTAAAGCCTGCAAAAGTAGTGACAGCAGGTGATATGTTGACGATTCGTATCGGTAAATTTCATTATGAGATCAAAGTCTTGGCGTTATCGAATAAAAGGGGTTCTGCGCCACAAGCACAGCAGCTTTATAGTGAAACCGAGGCAAGTCGCGAGCAGCGGGAGTTATTGGCAGTCCGCTTAAAAGCGCAACCACAGCCATTTTTTGCCAAAGGCCGGCCAACCAAACGAGACCGGCGCGACATTGAGCGGTTTATTTCTTCCAATCAGGATGAGAGTGTCGAATGACACTCAGCAATAAATATAAGCAAGCGAGATAAGAATGAGCAATAAAACATTTAGTTTAGATAAAAATCAACTGATCCAGCAGTCTTTCATGCAGATGGATACCCATCTGCAAGGAACAAATTACACTCAGCAGCAAAAACTGGCACTGACATGCCGGATTCTGTTTGATAATGGACACGACTCAGGACTGGCGGGCCAAATTACGGCACGTAGCGAAAAATCGGGTACTTATTTAACGCAGAGACTGGGCTTGGGTTTCGATGAAATTTGTGCCAGTAATCTTTTACTGGTTAATGAAGACCTTGAAGTTTTGCAAGGCGACGGCATGGCCAATCCCGCCAATCGCTTTCATTCCTGGCTGTACCGGGCCAGGCCTGATGTGCAGTGCATCATTCATACGCATGCTGTGCATACTGCAGCACTGAGTATGCTCGAAGTGCCGCTGGAAATATCGCATATGGACAATTGCGTGCTGTACGACGACGTGGCTTTTTTGCCTAAGTGGCCGGGCGTGCCGGTGGGTAATGAAGAAGGTGAGTTGATTGCCCAAGCAATTGGCGGCAAACGTGCCTTGTTGCTGGCGCATCATGGTCTATTGATTGCAGGTCCGAGTATCGAAGAAGCGTGTATGCTAGCGATTGCGTTTGAGCGCACAGCACGCATGCAATTATTGGCTGCAGCTGCGGGCAAAATTCAACCGATCGAACCTGATTTAGGGCGGGAAGCGCACGATTGGATTCTGCGGGGTCAGCGCAGCGCAGTCGGTTTCGCTTATTATGCGCGGCGTAGCCTGAAAAAGAATTCAGATTGCCTGCAATAAAATTTCTGGAACGACAGAGCTTATTGCTTAATTTTTATTTGTGCGGCCGGTGCAGATATGAATTGTACCGTTTGGCGGTTTCAGTTAGAATCCGCTCTGCTTAGGCGCGTAGCTCAGCTGGTTAGAGCACCACCTTGACATGGTGGGGGTCGTTGGTTCGAGTCCAATCGCGCCTACCAATCAACTCCAGCGATTTAAATATCACCTCTGTCAATGTCCGCTCAATGCAACCATCTCAAACTGTTCAACTCAATACAGAAAATCTTGGGGCCAGAAACAAACCATGACTTATTTATTCAATAATCCGGCAAAGTTTGCGGATGAGTTGATTGAAGGTTATGCAGCCGCGCACCGGGATAAAATACTGCGAGTCGATGGTGGCGTCATTCGCCGGCATAAGGTCAGGACTGGTCAAGTAGTTGTGGTGATCGGCGGCGGTTCGGGGCATTATCCCGCTTTTGGCGGTTTTGTCGGTCACGGACTGGCGCATGGTGCTGTACTGGGGAACGTCTTTGCAGCGCCCTCGGCGCAACAGATCTGTCAAGTGGCGCAGGCTGTGAATGCTGATGGCGGCATCCTGTTTTGTTACGCAAATTATGCCGGTGACGTGCTCAATTTCAATCAAGCCCAAGAGCGGCTTCGTTCTATGGGTTTTAAGGTACGCTCGGTGGTGGTAACGGATGACATCGCATCGGCTTCATTCGATGAGAAACATAAGCGCCGCGGCATTGCCGGGACGTTACCGGTATTTAAAGCCGCAGCCGCTTCGGCCGATGCCGGAAAATCACTTGAAGAGGTGGCATGCATAGCAGCCGAAGCCAATGACCGGGTGCGTTCACTGGGTGTGGCGTTTTCAGGCTGTACACTACCTGGCGCCACTAAACCGTTATTCGAAGTGATGCGCGGTAAAATGGAAGTCGGCATGGGTATACACGGCGAACCTGGTCTTTCGCGCATCGATGCACCCAGTGCAGATGGTTTAGCTCACATGCTGGTCGACCAACTGCTCGCCGAGGTTCCAGCAACTGTTAAAAGTCTGGCCGGTGCACGTATCGGCGTGATTCTCAATGGTCTGGGCGCGGTGAAATACGAAGAATTATTTGTTGTTTACCGCAAGATTGATCAATTACTGACCTCGCGGGGATTGAACATCATCGAACCGGTGGTGGATGAATTGATTACCAGCTTTGATATGGCAGGGGTATCACTCACGTTGTTCTGGCTAAACAATGCGCTTGAGCAAACTTGGATTGCTGCAGCGGACACACCGGCATTTCATCGAGGTATAGTTACTCATGTTACATCGGTCAGTGAAAATGAAGTCAGGGCAACTCGATATCAGGATCGCCCCCCTTTAAAGCCAGGATCCGCCGAATCGCAAGCAGCGGCAAAAATCACGTTGAAAGCGCTTGAAGCTGCCCGCAATGCAGTTGAAGAAAAATTAGAATATCTCGGCCGCTTGGATGCGATTGCGGGGGATGGCGATCATGGTTTGGGCATGCAACGCGGACTCGCAGCAGCTGTCGAAGCCGCCAAGCAGGCGCTGATGGCACAAGCCGGCGCAGGCAGCATACTGATTGCTGCCAGCGATGCTTGGTCCGATCGTGCCGGAGGTACATCGGGTGCGCTGTGGGGCATCATGCTTCGTAATCTTGGCAATGTTTTAGGCGATGACAACAAGCCGGATGCATCAACACTTGCTGCAGGCGTTGCTGCCGCGCTTGAAGGTGTGAGGGATTTGGGTAAAGCCAAACCTGGTGATAAAACTTTGGTGGATGTGCTGCAGCCATTCTCGTTAGCATTGGCAAACGGAAAAGCGCGTAGCCTTTCGATAACCGAGACTTGGACGGCGGCAGCTGAAATTGCCGGTAAGGCGGCACAAGCCACTCAGAATCTTGCTCCACGAATTGGCCGCGCGCGCCCGCATGTGGAGAAAAGTATCGGCACACCTGACCCGGGCGCTGTTTCGCTGGCATTAATCATTTGCGCAGTGGATAAGGTTATTCGAACGCACTGTTCATAAATAATTTTTGGGAAAAGGTCATTTCCTCTCCGGTTAAATATTTTTTAAAGATTTCACTAAGTGCTCGAATGACCAATTGAATTTCGCATTATGCGCATACGCAGAAATTACAGATCGATTCCTTCTTGTGCTTGAATCCCGCTGCGAAACGCGTGTTTGATATCGTTCATTTCGGTGACAGTATCCGCAGCATCGCAGAGCTCTTTTGGTGCGCCGCGTCCGGTAATGATGACATGCTGCATCGGAGGGCGGTTTTTGAGATCGTTCAATACCATAGCTATATCCAACCAACCGAATTTGAGTGGATATGTGGCCTCGTCAAGTACGATCAGATCAAAAGACGGGTCGCACAACATTTTCCGCACGATGGCCCAGCCGCGCTGGGCTGTTTCTCTATCGCGATCCAGATTCTGCGTGTCCCAGGTGTATCCTTCGCCCAGAACATACCAGACTACATGGTTTTGTTTGCGGAAAAAAGCTTCTTCTCCGGTATCCGACCGGCCTTTGATGAATTGCGCTACGCCTACTCGCATGCCATGACCCAGCGCTCGTGCAATCATGCCGAATGCTGAACTGGATTTGCCTTTACCGTTTCCGGTAAGGATTAGTAATAATCCTTGTTTACGGTCTGCACGCGCGATGGCAGCATCGATGACTTCTTTTTTGCGTTGCATGCGCACACGGTGGCGTTGCGCGCGCTCGGAATCAATCATGCGGTTAACCCGCCGGGGTATTGCGCGACTTGAATTGCAAAGCCATATTGTGAAAACTACATGCATTAATATGGTAATGCCTACATAAAATACGAATGTCTCGATATACATAGGAAAATATTTGAACACTTGTTCACCAAATTCATACCAGCTTGTTTCAGGAATGCGCCCTGAAAAGAAATAAAATCCGCCGCCGGAAAATAACTCGCATAACGTTAAGCCTGCAATACCGCTGAGAGTAAGCGGCATAAAAGTATTCCATGTGAATTGATAGTGTTTCGCATACCAACGGCCGGCGAGCCACAAGGAAGTATAAGCCGGCAGCAGAAAAACATAAGCGGGTGTAATACAAAAATCGCTGACGCCACCCCATGTGTATGCTGCAAAATCCAGCCACCAGCTCAACGCAAAGAATCCTAGCAGCGGCCATGCGGAACGAAGATAGATACCGGCGAGAAAGAAAATTGCCCATGAGGCGTCTGCCAGGTTGTGCACCGATATAAAGTGATGGCTGCGGGTTAAAATCATCGTTACTGCCAGTAGCAGTGCAATAATTATTTGATTGCGGAGAGATAAATTCGGCATATTGAACTCCTGATTAGGGTTGATAACGAACCATGGCAAAGAAATTGCGGCCGGGCTGATTAAAGAAAGCTGCTGTTTCATAACGCTCATTAAATAAATTTTCAATGCGCCCTTGCAAACGCCAGTGCTTATTGAAAATGTATTCTGCGCGTAAGTCAAATTTAACGTAACTGTCCAGTTTTCGTGTATTGGTTAGATCATCAAAGCGTTCACCCTCGACCAACAGCATGGCGCCAAGACTGTAATGCTGACCAAACTGGCGATCAGCGTCCAAGCGGAATGATTGTTCAGCGCGCCGGGGTAATATATTACCGCGATTTAAGCTGGCAGAGCGATTCTCGGGATCAAGCAATGTTAAATTGGTATTGAATTGCCAGCCTTTAATCTGGGTGCTGAATATCCCTTCAAATCCGCGGATGCGCGCTTTGTCAATATTGACGGGAGAAAAGGATGTCGCGTCAAACGCAATCAAATGATCTATATAGGTTTCATACACATTCAACGACCAATCGCCCCAGGTTGCCTTGCCGCGCGTGCCAAACTCATAACTGAGCGAATCCTCAGGACGCAAATTGGGGTTGCTGGCGAAAGGAAAATACAGTTCATTAAAAGTCGGGGCTTTAAAGGCAGTGCCAAAATTGGCGAGCAGGCGAACATTTTCAGTCAATGGAAAACCCCAGCCCACACCGCCAGTCACGCGGCTGCCGAATTGTTGATTATCATCGTGGCGCACGGATAACTGAAAATCGTGTTTGGCAATCGTCGCTTGATGCTGGGCAAACACACCCCAATTAGTACGCGAATTCACAGTAAAAGCCTCACTGCTGCGGACATGGTCTTTCTGATAATCCATGCCGATGGTCAGCACATGATTGGGATTGATGGTGAAATCATTCAGTACGGAAATTGTATCGCGTACGGTATTAAACCGGTCCCGGAAAGTGCCGCCAAAAAAATTATCTGAGTCTTCCCGGCTGCGGCCGCCTATTAAGCTAAAGCGCCAGAAATTGAGCGGAGAATAGCGCGCGGTACCGCCAATGATTTGTTGCATCAAGACGGCTTTGTTGGAAAAACTGCCGTCATACTGGCTTTTTCCGGCAGATTGCATAAAATTGGCGTCAATTTCCAATCCATTCAGAAAGCGATAACCTGCACGTGCAGAACCGGCGACATTGCGATATCCATCCCGATCGGGTTGCGGCTCATCAATAAAGCAACCGGCAGTGCTGGAGCCGGTGCATGCATTAAATCCTTGCGTGCCAATACCGCTGGCTGTCATGTTAAACCAGCCTTGCTTGCCACCGTACGAAAAGCCGGTGGAACCTTCCAAGGTACCGAAGCTGCCGCCGCCAAAACCAAAATTCTGCTTAAATCCGGCACCATCGCCTTTGCGTGTAAAAATATGAATTACCCCGCCGATTGCTTCTGAACCATACAAGCTGGAGCGCGGACCGCGTACGATTTCAATGCGGTCAATCTGCTCAATGGGAATATTCTCAAATGCGGTTGTGCCGGAGGTGGCGGAACCGACCTTGATGTTATCAATCATAACCAACACATGGTCCGATTCTGTTCCGCGCATTTGCATAAAAGTGGCTTTACCAGGTCCGCCTTGGTTGACAACATTGATTCCCGGCACACCGCGGAACAAATCCTGAATTGAGCGTGCTTGCTGGCGTTCTATGTCCTTACGCGTAATGACTGTTACTGAAGCTAATGTGGCATCGGCTGTTTGCGCCGTGCGTGTTGCCGTGACGATGACTGGTTTCTCCAAATGCCCGGTATTGGCAGCAAATGCACTGGCGGTTAAGCCAAAACAACATATAACCAGTACCGGGAAGCGGTAGTTTTGCATGGTTTGATTCCTTCGCGCACACCCGCGCGTTATCGAATGTAAAAATAAACCGATGCGGAAGGAAATTCAGGGATGGACTAACGAATCAGGCAAATAAACCGATCGAAATGCCACGAATGATTGCCCTCCGCAATCCGGTAGTAATATCGACTTTAGGCCGGTATCCGGACTGATGAGTGGAAAGTATCCCTGATTCTGCGCCTTCCCGTGTTTCGCACAGTGGCGTGATGCAGATCGTTGACTCATTAACCGTTGCGGGGGCAGTGCTGGAATTGTTCGCAACTTAGCGGAAACGCACCAGCTTCCCGTTTAACTTTCAAGAAATGACTTGAAGGCACCTGAAGCGATGTGCGCGGAACTTACCTGATATGGAAGCGATAGTCAAATCTTGTGCATAGAGCGTTAAACGGCTAATTCCGATTATTGATTTCCGGTTTATTGCTTGCTATCAAAATGTAAACGCTGGTGATGAGATGGATTAGCAACAGAATGTGTTAACCCTGAAAACCTAACACGGCTAAGCCAATATGAGTTGTTTCTGCGTAAAAAAAACTATTGATTTGCTGAAGGAATATATGCCGCAATACAAAATCATTCAGACTCAAGCACATATTGCTTTCATCAGTCGGGATGTGTTGCGGTTAGGGAATAAAAATGCAAAGCGTACGTGTGTTTGACAGCCCTCTATGCTTTCAGTACACTGAATTTCAAAGTAATTTGCTTTTTCCTAATCAATTTCAACCCTAGCGAGCAATTTAATTCCATGGATATCAATGCTATTCCAGTAGGCGCCAATGTGCCCACAAATGTTAACGTCATCATCGAAGTACCAACTGGCGGTGAGCCTGTTAAATATGAGTTTGATAAACAATCCGGCGCATTATTCGTAGATCGCATTTTGCACACTCCGATGCGTTACCCGGCTAATTATGGCTTTATTCCTCATACCTTATGTGATGACGGTGACCCGCTTGATGCGCTTGTCATTGCCCGTTCGCCATTTCTTGCCGGTTGTGTGGTGCGTGCTCGTCCCATTGCGCTGCTTCACCTTGAAGATGAGCATGGCGGTGATGAGAAGCTGATTTGCGTGCCGGATAACAAAACTTTTCCGTATTACACCCATGTTCGCGAACGGGATCATTTGCCTGATATCGTGTTTCAGCAGATTGAACATTTCTTTACACATTATAAGGACCTTGAACCGGAAAAATGGGTCCGTGTCGGCCGCTGGGGAAATGCTGCCGAAGCGCATGAAATGGTCATGCAAGCGATCAAAATGGCTGAGGCTGCCGGGTGAGTTTTAAGGATTTGAAACGGGAATCAAGTCATCTCTTGCGCAGTTGTTCATGTCAGATTTGATTGATTAACATCCGAATACCCAAGCTATATAACAATACGACAAAAATTGTCCGTAAAATACCAGTTTTAGTAGAATGAGTGAGCTTTGCACCGAGCGGCGCTGTCAGCATGCTGGCCAGTACTAACCAGATTAACGCTGGTAAATAAACATACCCGTAACTGTAATTAGGTAAAGCTTCCGGTTGCAAGTATCCGTTTATGACATAGCCGATGCTCCCTGTCAGCGCAATGGGAAAACCGATGGCGGCGGCTGTGCCAATGGCATGTTGTAATTTGACTTTGCATAATGTCAGAAATGGTACCGACAGTAACCCACCGCCAATAGCGACTAGACTCGAGAGCGCTCCGATTACGCTCCCTGCGAATAACATACCGGTTTCTCCAGGCAGGCGGAACATCGGGCTGGGCCGGAATTGCAGCAGCATTTGGGTGGCGGCATAAAAAATGAAAATGACAAAAAAGTGACTTAATAGCTGTCCTGTCATCGAGTTTGCCAGAGCCGCTCCAGCGAAAGTGCCGAGAAAAATACCCGGTGTGATATTTTTTACAATCTGCCAGTTTACTGCGCCATGTTGGTGGTGCGCGCGCAGACTCGCTGCCGAGGTAAAAATGATGGTAGCCATCGTGGTTCCCAGTGCCATGTGAACAATACGATCCGCAGGAAATTCCTGGGCGCTGAATACGCTGATCAGAACCGGTACGATGATCAGGCCGCCGCCGATGCCGAGCAACCCAGCAAAGAATCCTACAAAAGCACCGGTCAAGAGATAAATTAGCCACCATTCCATAAATTAACCAGCTTGTATGGTATCTGTTGCATTACATAATGCTCAGGATGAATTGCCATTCCGCCGGATCGACTGGCGTAATCGATAAGCGATTACCTATTTGCAATACGCGCATCTTGCGTAACGCCGGGTATTGTCTGAGCTCTTTGATGGGAATCGGGCGCGTTCTTTGGATCAGTGTAATGTCAACATTAAACCAGCGTGGGTTGTCTCGCGTTGCTTTGGCATCATAATATTTGTTGCTGGAATTAAATTGAGTGGCATCCGGATAGGCCGGTTTGCTGACGGTTGCAATGCCCATGATGGCGGGATCTTTGCAACACGAATGATAGAAAAAAACCTGATCGCCAATAGTCATTTGATGGCGCATAAAATTACGCGACTGATAATTGCGCACGCCTTCCCAGGCAATTGTTTGATTGGGCAGTGCTGCAAAATCATCAATACTAAATTCATAAGGTTCCGATTTCATGAGCCAGTAACGCATTTTCGATAGCTTGTTTGTATTGGGGCGTCAAAATGCAAATTTTTGCGATAAAGTTTTGCAGGTATGTTATTTTTGTGAGCAATTTTGTTTGTGCATTTTAACTATTTTTTACAATGAATAATTACAAACTTTCTGATGTTGTGGTGGATACCTGGGTACAGGGCGGGCCTGTTGAGCTGAATGAATTACTTGGGTCGGTAGTGATGATTGAAGTGTTTCAGGTGAATTGTCCGGGATGTTTTTTGCACGCATTACCACGAGCCATAGATTTGCATCATCGTTATGCTTCGCAAGGGCTAGCAGTAATCGGCCTGGCAACTGCTTTTGAAGATTATGATAAGAACACCTTGGAGAATCTGCAGAAATTAGTATTAACGGGTGAGGTTGTTGGCGAAACTTATAAAGCGCTCAATCGCTATGATCAGTTATCTGAAGGAAAACTGAAATGGCAAATACCTTTCCCGGTTGGCATGGATCGAGTTACGGCAGAAACTGAACCGGTTACCGATGAGCGCGTTCACCGCTACGCAATGCAATTTCTTGCAGATTTTGACAAAATCAGCGACGAACAAAAAAAATCCGTGTTTGAGCAAGTGAAGCGTTATTTGCAACAAAAGTCAATGCGAGCTGAGACTTTCGAACGTTTTGCGCTGCAGGGTACGCCATCTTGCATTTTGTTTGACCGTAAAGGCGAATTAAAAGATGTTTCGTTTGGCCAGATAGATTATAAGCAGGCTATGGTTGAGCATTTTCTGGCAGAAAAGTAAATAAATTGGAATTAATCTAGTGCTGAAAAAATAATTGAAAATTGAGCGGGCAAGAAACCAGTTCGTTTCTTGCCCCGAAGAAGCTCCCCACATATGCCTGCAGATCATCATCTTGAACCATAAGGTTCAAGGCGGTTGTTTCATGGACACATCAGGCACTTCCATTAAAGGGAGCGCACAACAGTATCGCTATAATCCACAACCATTTTTGATGAATTGGTTCAAAGAATATAAGCCTTAACGTACATCGCAGGGATTAACCCTCTTAAAGAAAATCAAGCTTCTTTTTTGGTAATGGCATCATCAACTTTTTTCTTTAATGAAACAATTCTACGCTTAAATTCATCAATGTCAAAGCCAGTGCCATGACGCATCATCAGTAATTCGTGCGTGATACCTAATGCCGCAATAATTGCAATACGATCGGAATCAACAAATTTTCCCTCTGCTCTGACTTCTTGGATTTTTTTATCAAGATAAGCCGCTGCAAGCTGAATTTCTTCTTCCTCCTCATTAGGACAGGTCACGCAAAAATCACGCCCCATTATATTTATAGTTAAAATCTTATTAGTCATTATCTGGAATGTTTAGCAAAAGTATTTCAAGCCGACTTGCAGCAGCATGTATTTTTTCATTAAGTTTTTTATTTTGGGCATAACTATCTGCAAGCTCCTTACGCAATTGAGTATTTTCTGAGCGAGTAGCTTGATACAAGCGTAAAAGTTGAGAAACTTTTTCTTCGAGAGATTTCAGTTCCGTTTTCATCAACACTCACTATTCTTGAATCATTACAAGCTATCGAATAGCATAATATGATTGTTCAGAATGCCAATGGAAGTGCACACTATTACAATTTACGATGCGTACCATCACAAAAGGGTGCATTGCCGGTTTTTTTGCACGTGCATAACCAAACTGTTTTATTTTCAGCAACGCTGAATTTTTTTGGTGTAAATCCGGTGTCTTTGTGGGAACCATCACAGAATGGTTGAGATTTGCTGCGGCCGCAACTGCACCAATAGTAATCTTTCCCGGCTTCCAGGGTAACCTCAATGGGTAAAAAACTTTGTTTTATTTCTGAAGACTGACTCATTCTCGGCTCCTCATCAACATTGTAAGCATAATAACTCATACCGGTTATTTTGAGCATGGTAAAGCGCCATTATCGGTTTATGACATAGATTTTTATTGTGCCCGAAGTAACGGCTATGCAGAATTATTTTAAGGTTCTTCTCAACTAAGCTCATCTAAATTAATGATTAAGTATGTTTAATTCATTCCTCATGGAGGGTTATACAAATAATCGTAATGCGCTCGGGCTTCCGGCGATGATGTGATTTTTTCTCATGGCAGCTTGTATGTCGATTAACTGTTGCTTACTTTTCTGGATACCGCTGTCGCTTAACGGGACACGATTGTCATCAACCATAATACCGCCCAGAGTATTGGAGAAAATCTTAGCAAGATGGGTCATTTGATCAAACACTCTTTCTCCGTGAGCGACTCGTGGAACATCCAAAAGGAAAGTAACGCCACGCGTAGTTAATGATTTCATGTTCTCGGGCAGAAAAGGGGACGATTCATAGTTACTTAAAACGAACAGTACATGATTGCTTTCATCGCGGTATTTGAAAACGCCATCTGACTCAAGTCTGAACCCTGAGGCTTCGGCTAAAGCGCGAATTTTGGTACCGACAAATGCGCCTTCGTCTTTACTGATGATATTAATACCAATCATTACATCTACTTCAGCACAAAATCTATCTAACAGAACTGATTTCTCATGCACGCTGACAATATCGGGACACTCGGCAGTTGCATGAACCTGTGAGGCAAAGTCTTGCACTAAATCACGGAATTTCGATAAATTGACTTCGCTAATCGGGCCGGATCGATCGGCAAGTTGCAGGCAACCTCTTAAGAACATGTAGCCATCAGTGTCGACATTGGTCTC
This sequence comes from Nitrosomonas sp., assembly GCA_008015565.1. Lineage (GTDB taxonomy): Bacteria > Pseudomonadota > Gammaproteobacteria > Burkholderiales > Nitrosomonadaceae > Nitrosomonas. Next base: position 15,285 of record SSFV01000055.1, read on the forward strand.
ATTGGTGATTTCTTCCCACGCATCATCTTTGGTTCTTTGACCGAGCCAGCAAACCGGTTTTCCAAAATCAAATTTTCTTTGTAATAATTTAGAGATAAAAGTATTGGGTATGATTGATTCCGACCGGATATTTACGATGTAATTAGTATTGTTATCATAATCCAACATTGGAGACGGGGTTGATGTGCTGGAAGGTGGATGAGGCGAAGCATTGACAGGAGGCGGAGCGGGAGTTGCTCTTTGTTGCTCTGTATTAGGTGCGGATAAATCAGTCTGGAGAAACGGATCGGATTCCGTTGCTGGGGTTTTATTGAACTTGGGTTCTATTCTGTGCATGGTGTCTTCGGTATCCTGCGTGTCCAGCAAGATATCGCTATGTTCATGGTCGAATGCTGATTGTATTTTTCGTCGATAACGCTGTTGTTGCAGCCAATTGAAAATTGCAACACCGGCGATCACAATAGCGCCGATGATAATCAAGCTCAACTGCAAATCACTCATATTATTTAATATCTCCATGTTATCTCCTAAAATACCTCGTCTATGAAGCGCTTAAATTCAATCATGCCAGCTTCATGTCATTCATTACAAGCTAGAGTGCTGGTTGTTTTATCCGTTTTCCCATTCTGACAGCCTCGGCGATATCAACAGCCACTATTCTCGATACCCCTTGTTCTTGCATTGTAACTCCAATTAATTGTTGTGCCATCTCCATTGTAATTTTATTATGACTGATAAAAATGAATTGGGTTTGTTGTGCCATTTTTCTTACTAACTGGCAGAATCTATTGGTATTGGCGTCGTCAAGCGGTGCGTCTACTTCGTCCAATAAGCAGAATGGCGCGGGATTCAACCGAAATAATGAAAATATTAATGCTAATGCAGTCAGGGCCTTTTCTCCACCTGACAAAACATGAATAGAATTATTTTTTTTCCCAGGTGGTTGCGCCATTAATAACAATCCTGCATCCATAATCGTGCCTTCGCTTAACTCAAGCTTAGCTTGGCCACCTCCGAAAATTACCGGAAAAATTTCGTTTAGATACTGATTAATTTGCTCAAAAGTTGCTTGTAAACGTAAGTGCGTTTCATGATCGATTTGCTGAATTGCGCTTTCTAATGTTGCAACAGCTTCACTTAAGTCTTGTAATTGCAATAGTAAATCGGATTGCCGTGTGCGGGCATGTTCGAGTTCTTCCAGTGCGGCAAGGTTGACGAGTCCCAATGCAGCAATGTCAGTGTTCAATTGATTAATATCGGATTGAAGCGTTGCAATACTTTTTTTCCCTGTGAGCGGTGAAAGCAGTGCCGTATCGATATGGGTTTCACTTAGCCATTCATCCAATTGATGAATGGTGATACTAACTGCTTGGTCTTTGAGGCGGGCTTGATTGATCGAATCCTGCAACGAATACACTTTTTGTTCTGATGCTAGACGGGTATTTTCGATTTCCCGCAAATACTTGGCAATATCTTCTACTTCCTGGCGTATCTGTAAAGTTTCCTGTTCGGTGGATTTTCGTTGTATCCGGGCGGCTTGCAGCAGTTGACTAGAAGAAGTTTCATCTAAACTTCTAATTTCTTCGAGTAAAAGACTTTGTTTCTCCATCAGTTTTTGCAAATCTTCCTCTATGGCAGATATCGTGTGTTCTATCTCACTGATTTTATGGTCGCATGTTTTGACATGAAAAGCTGCCTCCTGCATTTTTTTTGACGCTAGTTGCATGCTTAGCCGCTGTTGCGTAACCAGTTGATTGGCTGCTTCCCAGCGGAGTTGCGCTTGCTGTGTCAGTTTTTTTAATACATCGATATGTTCCGAGTTTTTTGTTAACTGTTGTCTAGCTGAGTTCTGCAGTGATAGTTCATTCTCGAGTGCTGGGTTGATTTCAGCGAGTTCAATATTAATCTGTTTGTTGCGGTGAACGGCGCGTTCATTGATTTGAGTAAGCTTGACGATTTCCAGCTGTAATGCATGGTGTTGTTGTTGTAATTGCTGATAGTTATCGCGTGCTTGCTTCATATCATGATTAAGATTGCTGTACTGCTCCTCGGAAACATCGAGTAAGTCACACTGATTGCGAAGCTGGAACGTCAATTGATCAATTTCTATTTGTAATGCGGTTAACTCCTGTTGCCTCGATAAAACACCATGTAGCTGAGAATCGGGTGCATAAAAAGTAAGGCTGCTTCGAGTAATCATATGCCCTTGAGGCGTAATGAGTATTTCACCAGCACTTAACGATGATCGCTTGTTGAGTCCTTGCTGAAGATCATCGATTACGTATACATGGCATAACCAGTCTGCGAGCACGGATTGAGTCCCGGGTTGGTGGATTGTTACATGAGTAAGCAATTTTACCAGTTGTTCCGAGTTGGAAACGGTTGGTAGCTCAACCATCGGAATGTTCGTCTGATTGGTTTGAGTTGTTTCAAAAATGGTCCATTTGTGAACCGGCAGGTCGTTTATCCATTTCTGGTTTAGGAATGGCTGCTCAATCGCAATACCGTTCAATCGCTCACGCAGAATCGCTTCCACAGCATTTTCCCATTCTGGCTTGACGGTAATTTGCTGCCATAGACGGGGCAGGCTGTCCAAATGATGTTTACGCAGCCATTTTGCCACATCTTGATTACTTTCCAGTTTTTGCTGCAGATTTTGCAATGCATTGAAGCGCGCCGTCATGTGCGACAATCTATTTCTCTGATCTTGAATGTTGCCGGTGATTTGTTGCTTGTGTTCGCTGCATACAATGAGTTGTCTTTCTAATGCTTGCTGTTCAGTGTCTTGCAGCTGCAAACGGGTTTGTGTTTGGTCGAGCGTCAGTTGCAATTGTGTCAGTTGCGAGGAATCCGCACAATCAAGGCCAGCCTGTTCACTGAGCAGGCGAGAGCGCCGCGCTTCCAATTGCTGGACATTTTTTGCTGCATGCGCCAGGTGGTTATTTTCAAGCGCAGTGGCTTGTTCTGTTACCAGTAAATCATGACGGCATTTGTCCAGTTCTTTCTGGCAATGTTGAAAATCCATTTCTAAGTCAGGTAATTTTTTAACATCTGCATCATTGATCAAGATACTTTCTGCATGAGCTGCTTCGGCACTAATTTTTTCTTGCTGCCAAGTGTGCAAATTTTCTACTGCCGCCTGTTTTGATTGATCGTTTTTTTTCAGTTGATTTTCTATGTCACAATTTTGTTGCGTTAAACGTTCCCGGGTACTCCTAATATGATTGATTTCCTGCTCCAAGCGGCCGATTTCAGCATCTGCAGAATACAATTGTCCTTGGATTTGCAATAACTTATCGTTGACTAAATATTCGAGTGCACGAGTTTTCTCATATTCTTGCTCTGCATTGCGTTGGTTTGAGTAGGTATTTTCCAATTCGGACTCAAGTTGCTGAATACTATTTTCAATTTCTATGTGCTGTTTGACTGCATCATTTTTGCGTTGCAGCCACAAGGTGGCTTGTGATCTAAGCAGTTGTTCTTGCAGCAATTGATATTGCCGGGCCATTTTGGCTTGGATATCAAGGTGCTGCAGTTGGATATCAAGCTCCTGGCAAATATCCTCCAGGCGAGTTAAGTTTTTACGCGTCTCAATCAGACGGGAGGAGGTTTCTTGTCTTCTTTCCCGGTATTGCGAGATGCCTGCAGCTTCTTCCAGAAAATTTCTGAGTTCTTGTGGTTTCGCTTCAATAATGCGCGAAATCATGCCTTGCTCGATAATGGCATAGCCGCGGCCTCCAATTCCAGTGCCCAAAAAAAGATCAGCAATATCGCGGCGCCTTACTTGCTGATTATTAATATAATAATTTGATATCCCATCACGTTGAAGAACTCGCTTGATGGCGATTTCAGAGTAAATGGACCACTGCCCTATATTTTTGCTTGAACTATTGTCAAAAGTTATTTCGACACTTGCCCGCCCAACGGCTTTGCGTTGATCAGATCCTGTAAAAATGACATCTTGCATGGAATCACCGCGCAATGCAGAAGCTTTGGATTCTCCTAACACCCAGCGTACGGCATCGATAATATTCGATTTTCCACAACCATTCGGCCCCACAATGCCTATTAAATCCTGTGAAACAGAAATTAAGGTGGGATCAACAAACGATTTGAAACCGGCAAGTTTGATTTGAGCTAATCGCAATTTTTTGTTTACGAGATAAGGCAGTTATAATAATCAGCCAGTATGAAAACGATCAAAATGATGGCATTGTAACGAAATTAATTTAAACGTGAGCACGAAGAATGGCTAGTAAACCAAACAAATACCTCGAAACATTTCCCAATCCCAATTCAGACAGGGATTACCATATTCATATGCAGATTCCTGAATTTACTTGCTTATGTCCGAAGACGGGGCAACCTGATTTTGCCACGTTGCTTTTAGATTATATTCCAGATAGAAAATGTATTGAACTTAAAAGCCTCAAACTTTATATCTGGTCATATCGCAATGAAGGCGTATTTCATGAAGCGGTTACCAATAAAATTCTCGATGATCTCGTGACTGTTTTGAAGCCAAGGTATATCCGTTTAATCGCACGTTTTTATGTACGTGGCGGGATTTTTACTAATGTTACTGCGGATTACCGCAAAAAAGGATGGCAACCAGAACCGGCAATTTTATTGCAAGAATTCAGCAGCCAATTCAATATTCGAGAATGATTCTTAATTTTATACTTAAGGTAAAATATATAACAAATTGATTATAAATTACTTTATTATTATTTGATTGAATTGCACTATAAA
>SSFV01000099.1 GCA_008015565.1 Nitrosomonas sp.
AAGATAAAAATGGCTGAATACCATACCGAATTCTCGTGCTTTGGCAATAATAATATTGAGCCAAGTCACTAATGCCAATTCTAAATCGGTTTCTTCAAATTCGACGGTAATCTCGTCATTAGGTTGCACACATTCCAGCTTGGTCATGATCGCAAATACCGCCATTGCAGCCGCTTCAAACGATTGTTCGAGCGTCTCACCACGACCGATAATTCCGATATCCGCATCATGCTCAAAATAGGATGAATTCATGACTTATACCTTTGTGCTAATCACTATTCTGTATTGTAGTGATTTTGCGCTGCTAAATACATTAAGGTGACCGGTTCGTGTTGTCCACATCCAATTGATCTGACTATGCTACTTGGTTTGACTGACTGTACCGGCAACAACACACTTAAGGTTTAAGCCGCTCAGGCGGCTCATCGATTATCAAAAAAACAGCACAGCAGAGCATTGTCAATACGTATCAGTGGTATGATAAATACGAAATATGGACAGTCTATCGAAGCTGGTTATACGAGCAATCAAAATCAGGAGGCACCATGGCACATTCCAATCAGCGCTGGTTATTACAATTCATTATCCTATTGGCTTCAGGAATTTTTAACGGACAATTATTCGCACAACCGGTCATCAAGATTGACGGTTCCAGCACAGTCTATCCGATCACCAAGGCGGTTGCCGACAAATTTCACGCCGCTAAAAACCAAACAATGGAAATTGCCGTCAATATTTCCGGCAGTGGCGGCGGATTCAAGAAATTCTGTCAAGGTGAAATCGACATTGTGAACGCATCGCGCCCGATTCTGAAAGAAGAAATACGAGCATGCAAAACCTCACGCGTGCAATACGTGGAAATTCCGGTTGCATTCGATGCGTTGACCGTAGCCGTCAATCCCCAAAATAACTGGAGTACGGCAATGACTGTCGCGCAATTGAAAAAAATCTGGCAACCTGCGGCTGAAGGAAAAATCACCCGATGGAATCAAATCAATCCAGCATGGCCTGCTGAAAACATTGAGCTTTTCGGTGCAGATGCGGATTCCGGCACTTACGATTACTTTACCGAAGCCATTGTTGGCAAGGCCCAATCCAGCCGCAAGGATTTTACCGAGTCCAAGAGTGATAATGTACTGGTCGGCAATGTCGCGGCAAGCAAAAACGGATTGGGTTTCTTTGGCTTCGCTTATTACATAGAAAACCAAAGCAAAGTCGTGGCCGTTGCAATCGATAACGGTAGAGGCGCGGTTCTCCCATCTGTTGAGACTGTTGAAGACGGCAGTTACCAGCCTTTATCCCGGCCAATATTTATTTATGTCAATATCAAGGCAGCCGAAAAACCCGAAATTAAGGAATTTGTCGAATTCTACTTGAAGAATGCGCTGCTTACCGTGAAACAAGTTAAATTCTTCCCGCTGCCGCCAAGAGCTTACTCGACCATGCTGGAACACTTCAATAAAAAAAGGGTGGGAACAGTGTTTGACGGTACCTCGGCGGTAGGCCTCACCATCGACGAACTGATCAGACGCGAAGGCCGCCTGGAATTCGAGCATCATTAAATTTCACCTATCGTGATGCAAATGCCATGGCAAAATCCTTTAACCGTTCAATGGTGCCAATACTTACTGGATAGCTACCGGCATTGGTTAAAATCTGAATTGATAGAACGTAGCGGCACACCATTGCAGCAAGCTGAGCGCCTTTTTAACTGCGCATGTGTGGTTGCATCGCACGGCACAGAAACCGATCCGGTCTTGAATTATGGCAATCGGGCGGCGTTAAATTTATGGGCGATGGATTGGCAGCAATTTACCCAAACACCCTCTCGCCTGACCGCAGAAGCACCTAACCGTGACGAGCGTGCGCACATGCTGAAACAGGCCAAAACACAAGGTTATATTTCTGACTATCGCGGCATCAGAATTTCCAATACTGGGCAACGTTTTTTAATTGAACAAGCAATCATTTGGACTATTCACAAACCAGGCGGCATAACTATCGGCCAAGGGGCCACCTTTTCAAAATGGAAGCTGCTGAGTTAACAGGATTTTCTTGCGATTACAGCAGCGCAAAAAACAAATTTGCTCGAAACCAAGAACTGGTTTATTCTTGGCCCCCTGCTTGCGGATAGACAAGATGGAGAAATGACCGAGTGGTTGAAGGTGCACGCCTGGAAAGCGTGTGTACGGCTCAAACCGTACCGCGGGTTCGAATCCCGCTTTCTCCGCCAGTTGAGATTCTAACCTAGCCTACTTGAAACCAATATGAACTAGGCTAATATTAATGAATTAACCAAGAAATGATAAAGAGCAATTTAGCCGAAATTATAAGCTGGCCATTCACCCAATATTGATCAAATCTGGCGGCTCACATCGCAGTCACGAGCTTTCCTTGCTGCATTAACCAAATGAGTTTAGACTCATTTTCCTGGAATTCATGAATTTCATTGGATTGCAGGAAAATGGCACAAAAGCTTTAATGGAAAATAAATCATGGATAAAGACATCAAAACATTCTTAATTAAGCTGCTTGGAACATTTGCTATTCTGATATTGATTATTGCACTGGGCAAAAAATTAAAAACATATGATTTCGGCGATGATTACTCATATTTCCGGACGGATATGGTGATAATTAGCATGAGCGCGTAACAGGGCATATTGTCAGGAAGGCCAAATCATGCCTTTCACCATGTTCAGCGGAAGCTTTTAGGCTGATTTTCATCGTATGTTTTTGTAGAAAGCCTTGCTTCCTTTTCCAAGCTTTCCAGCGCTGTTAATTCCGCTGCAGTAAAACCGGCTTTTTGTCTGGCTTCATAATGAAAAGGACCGCTGATCTGCCCGGTAAAAAAACGATTGATTAACTCGCGGAAAGTATGTTCAGAGTCCAGTCCGCGTTGTGCACAGCAATATTTAAACCAGTACGATCCGATTTTTACATGCCCGATTTCATCACGCAGGATGGTTTCCAAAATAGCGGCTGTTGTTTTATCACCTGCTTGGCGCAACCGCCCGATCATGCCGGGCGTAACGTCCAGCCCCCTTGCTTCCAGTACGCGCGGAACCAGCGCCATACGCACCATCGGGTCAAAAGCGGTTTGCACGGCCATATCCCATAAACCACTATGGGCTGGTAAGTCGCCATAATCATGGCCGAGTTCGTTTAGACGCTGGCGTAACAATTCGAAATGATAAGCCTCTTCGACCGCGACTTGCACCCAGTCGCTATAAAACTGCTGCGGCATGTCACGGAAGCGATATACCGCATCCCACGCCAGATTAATGGCATTGAATTCGATATGTGTTACCGCGTGAATCAAAGCAATAAATCCTGCTTTCGTTCCCAGGCGGCGTTTCGGCACATTGCCGGGTGCTACCAAATCCGGTTTGGCAGGCCGTCCGGGTTCGGCAATCGATTGCGATTCTCCGATACGCGATAAAGATAATTGAGTATTTTGCCACGCTCGCGCCGTTTGCCGTGTCAAGTATAGTTTTTCTTCGATGTTATTGGCTAACAAGCAGTTTTCTGCTGCATCAAACAATGATTCCATAGACGGCTAACAAAGAAACGCCGGCATCTGTATCAAAAATCCGGCTGGGAAGAGAAATAATGCATTATTATAACGATGAATTTTAGTGATAAAAAACCAGCGGTATGGTGATCACATTATGTTTGCAAAAAAAATGCCTAATATACCTAACGATCCATCCCTTCATGTCCCCTTGCCGGAGGGTCAACCCGTGCTGCGCACCGTGCCGATGCCAGCCGATACCAATTATGCGGGTGATATTTTTGGGGGCTGGATTATGTCACAAGTCGATATGGCGGGCAGCATTCCAGCCATCCGCCGGGCGCGCGGACGGGTAGCGACAGTGGCTGTCAATTCTTTCGTTTTCAAGCAGCCAGTATTTGTTGGCGATCTCGTCAGTTTTTATGCAGACATTGTCAAAATTGGACACACTTCGATTACTATCAATGTAGCCGTTTATGCGCAGCGTGGTGTGCGCGAAGGTGGCGAGGAAATTTGCATCAAAGTGACCGAAGCCGTGCTGACTTATGTAGCTATAGATGCAAACCGGCGCCCAAGGGCGGTGCCGCAGGAGTAACGGTGAGCTAACTAAACCGGCAGCTTGTTACACCGCAAGTATATTGACTATACAGCCTCTTTGGCGCATACCCCTGGCACTTGCCAAACCGGGTTTGTTCCTGTAAAAAAATCAGGCAAACAATTTCATTACAAGGCTAAAAAATATGCTGAATCTTCCCCAACGCACTCATATTTATCAGAACCATCATTTCGACAGTACCCGCTGGGATTATTTTGAATCGCGCGATGACGACATCATCATCGCAACCTCCTACAAAGCGGGAACGACGTGGACACAAGCAATTGTTGCGCATTTGCTGTTTCCGCAAGGAAATTTTCCGCAACCGCCCGCTCAACTATCGCCTTGGCTGGATATGCGCATTATCCCGCTCGAATTGGTTCTCAACAATTTGAAAGCACAACAGCATCGCCGTTTTATTAAAACGCATTTACCGCTCGATGGCCTGCCTTATAGCGGCAAAGTCAAATATCTTTATATCGCCCGCGATACCCGCGATGTCTTCATGTCGTTATGGAATCACTATAAGGGTATGAAAGAAGAAATGTTTTTACTTATGAATGGGCTGCCAGGACGTGTAGGCGATGAACTTCCGCCCGCACCGGATGATATCCATGCTTTCTGGCGTAACTGGATAACTCGCGGTTCATTTGCATGGGAAACCGACGGCTGGCCATACTGGTCGCATCTGTCCAATGTTCAATCGTGGTGGAACTTCCGGCATTTGCCTAATATCCGCTTGTTTCACTATTCCGATATGCTCAAAGATACCGGACGCGAGATCCGCCGCATCGCAGCATTTCTGGAGATAGATGTACCCGAACAAGCATGGCCCGGTATCATTAAAGCCGTTTCATTTGCCGAGATGAAGCGCCAGGGCGATCTTTATGCGCCCGGAGGCGGCCAATTCTGGAAAGGCGGTGCTGAAACTTTTCTGCATAAAGGCACCAATAACCGTTGGCGCGACATACTATCAAACGATGAACTCGCGCTCTACGATTCCGCTTGCAAACATACCTTGACGCCGGATTGCCGGGAGTGGCTGGAAAATGGCGGGAAAGCGTAAGTAAAAAAACGCTGATAAACGAAGTTTAGTTTTGACTTTCCGGTATAACACAATGATGCTAGAGGCAAGGACATGGATTTTTAGTTGCGTTCGCGCATGGCATTGACTCCTGAATTTCTTAACTTAAGTGTGTCTATTTACCATTCGCGCCAACCGCCGATCAATGGAAAGTAAAGTCCCAGTCTTACCGGGCGCGGATCCATTTGCTGCAGGAGCTTGGCATAACACTGTAACTGATATTGATAGCGGGTTTGTTCCCGGTCGAGAAAAGCTTCTCTATTTGATCCTTCGTGGCTGCTTGTTTTATAGTCTATGATCCATCGATTCCCATCAGGGTCGCAAAATGTTCTGTCGATCACCACATTCATAGGTAAACTGTTAACTACTCCAGTAATCTTCAATTCGTTTTGCGCAAACTGCTGAGGGCCTAAAATCCACTGTCCGCGCGGGTCGCTGATTGCATTGTTTAACGCAGACATAACTCGTTCAACGGCAAGGGTAAATTCTTTATCATCCCCGCTCATACCACTTGCGAGTAAATTTTGTTTCAATTGGTCTCGCATTGCCCTGATACGCGCGCTATTCCACCCTTGCATGCGGTCTTCTGCAATTTGCTGCAGCCATCGATGAACGACATTACCCGCATGGCGCGCCAGTTCGCCCGCCCATGAAAATTCAATTTCTTCCTGAATCTGTTGATTATTAAAACGTTTCTCCCAAGACACGGAATCCGGTGCCGGCGGTAATAGCCAATCCGATCTCAAGCGGTGGTAATAGCTGCCAGTATTGTTAGTAATTTCTCCGCTTGCTAGGTTATTCTGATTTTCTGAGGAAGATTCCCTTAGCAAGTCATCATTTTTCACTTTCTGGCTGTAAACCGGTTGCACAAAAGGCCACATCCTGTTTAACAATGAGCCGGCAACAGGTTCTTTGATGATTGGCTTGCTGCCGTCAGAATCCTCGGCTACATCCACATGACCCATCAAGTGTAAAAATTTCTTTGCTCGCGTTGCAGCCACACACAATAATCGATCCGCCTCCAGTTGCTGCTTGTTTTGATCCAATCCTTCCATCCACGTGTAAATCGGGTCGTTAGGTGCTCCCGTTTCCTGAATAGGTGCCAGCAACAAATCAGCCATCAATATATTTTCATTATCAAGTGATTCGCTATGCGGCTGCTCCATCCACCTTAGCAATTGTTTACTGCTGCCACGTGGCTTGCGGCCGAGCCCCGGCACAATTACCGTATCAAATTCAAGCCCTTTCGCTTTATGTATTGTCATAATTTGCAGCGTATCAACCGCATCGAAATCCGGTGAAGCATAAAGATTGCTCAATCTTTTCTCAAAAATTGCCAAATCACGTACTTCGCCAGCTTCCTCTTGACTTTCAAGGAAATCCAAGTATATCTCGGCGTCCTTCAAGCCACTTGCTGCAGGGTCTTCTTCCTGGGTAGCCCCATCGATACAAGCTGGCCCACCCAAAGCTTGCCAGGCCGCTTCGACGGTAAGCCGCAACGGCTGGCGCTGGCGGAAATTTATGCAAGGCTGCAATATTTCGCGCAGCTTACGTAAACGTGCCGCAGCATCGATCGAAATACCTTCCCAGTACTGTTCATCGATTATCGATTCCCACAGTGTCATTTTCCTCGTAATTCCACCGCTTTCGCTATCTTTTTGCCTGATACTTGCCAGCATTGTGATATCGGCGAGCAAAAGCCCGCACCACGGTGCGCGTAACACTGAAAACCAAGCTATATCATCAGCCAGATTAATCAATGCGCGAGTCAGGATCAGCAAGTCGTGAACGGCAGGTTTGTGACGCAACAAATCGATATCCACTGCGTGAAACCGGAAACCGGCGTTCTTGATTACCGGCACAATTTCATTTAAGTGACTGCGATTGCGCACTAAAATTGCAATCGTATCCGTTGGATAATCGCGTTGGGTTTGCGCGATAATTTCGACGATCCGTTGAGCTTCTGCTATATCGTCTCTGTCAAAAAAAGGATGTATTTCAACTGCCTTGCCTGCCAGTGCAGGATGTGTCGCCTGTGAACCGGTATAGGCCACGGCACCGGTTGCAAAATCTTCGCGGGCAGGCATGATTCGTGCGAATGCTTCATTAACCCAATCGATAATT
>SSFV01000083.1 GCA_008015565.1 Nitrosomonas sp.
GAAATTGTGTACATCGTAGACCGTGTAATTTTTTTCGGCCTTGATATCAATAAACCATATTGCAAGTATAGTTAAAAACAATTTTAAGATATGTGAGAATTCTCACATATCTTAAAATTGTTTTTAACTATACTTGCAATATGGTTTATTGATATCAAGGCCGAAAAAAATTACACGGTCTACGATGTACACAATTTCCAAGCAATGATAAGCAGTACTGTATTAATGAGTTATATGAGATAGTCGGCCAAAATTTGCTACATTATCAATATAAGTACATAAAAAAATGAAAGTTGGTTGGGAAATTGCAATTTACAGATGTCGCAAGATATTCTTATTGCAAATATTTTATCTTCTTTCAATAAGCTATTGTTTTTTTTATATAAACGAGAGCCATGCGTCATCAACCTGTCAATTTGAAGTTGCGCGAATTGTATCAGCACAAGGAATGATAGAACTTCGTCGAGCCCAAGAAACAATATGGCAAACGGCTAACATGAATACGGTTGTTTGTGCCGGTGATATGATTCGCGCTCGTTCGCACAGTCGTGCCGCATTCCAGCTAAAAAACGAGAGTGTTCTGCGCTTAGACCAGAAAACCAGCATTACCTTCCCTGGAACTCGAGAAGAAAAAGGTATCTCTCTCCTGAATTTATTCGAAGGTGCGATACACATCATAACGCGCACACCCAAACCCTTCAAAATAAGAACACCATTTGTCAATGCCAGTGTTGAAGGCACAGAATTTTTTGTTGGCGTTCTTGACGATAGTACAAAAGTTGTTGTCTATGAAGGTCGAGTAGCTGTCACAAACGATCTTGGCAGCGTTGCTTTAAACGACCATGAGGCAGCCATTACTGACAATGGACAAGCACCGCGTAAGGAAATCATTATTCGTCCAATCGACGCTGTGCAATGGGCACTCTATTATCCAATTATCCTGGATTACTTGCATAGTAATGAATTAACAGGTGAAAATGATACGAGTGCTTTGATTCGCCAAGCAAGCCGCTTGCTAACCGTTGGCCAAGCGGAGGAAGCAAAAGAAGTTATTCAACAAGCACTGCAAGTGGAACCAAATAATAGCGACGCGCATGCACTGCTTGCAATCATCGCCGTGACGCAGAATGAAAAAGGCCTAGCACTCGATTTAGCTAGCCAAGCAGTAATGCTCAATCCAAAATCCGCTGCTGCGTATCTTGCACTATCCTATACGCAACAAGCACATTTTGAAATTGAGGCGGCGCTGGAAAGCACGCAAAAAGCACAAGCATTCGATGCCAACAATGCACTAATTTGGGCACGGCTAGCTGAATTGCAAATGTCTTTAGGAGATCTGGATCGTGCATTAGATGCAGCGCATCAAGCAGTAAATTTGAATTCTAAACTGGCTAGAACTCAAGCCATCCTGGGTTTTTCGCATCTGCTGCAGATCGATCTTCAAGCAGCAAAAGTGGCTTTTATACAAGCAATTGCGCTTGATCAAATCGATCCAATGCCACGATTGGGTTTAGGTATAGCTCTGATACGTGAAGGCGAATTGGAAGCGGGCCGAATTGAATTAGAAATTGCCGCCAGCTTAGATCCGGCCAATTCACTGATCCGCAGTTACCTAGGGAAAGCGTATTTTGAGGAGAAACGCTATCCGCTTGCCGGTGCTCAGTTTGATCTTGCTAAAGAACGCGACCCGAAAGATCCGACGCCATGGTTTTATGATGCCATACAGAAACAAACCCAGAATCGGCCAATTGAAGCTTTGAGAGATATTCAAAAATCCATAGAACTGAACAACAACCGCGCGGTATACCGTTCCAAATTTCTTCTCGATCGCGATGAAGCGGCTAGAGGCTCGAGCTTAGCACGCATTTTTGAAAATTTAGGATTTGAAAGACGTGCAGTGATGGAAACAGCCAAATCATTAAGTTCCGATCCTGCCAATCACTCAGCACATCGATTTCTTTCTGATATTTATGCCAATATTCCAAGGCATGAAGCGGCGCGCGTTAGTGAATTGCTGCAAGCTCAGCTGCTGCAACCAATTAATGTTAACCCAGTACAGCCCCATATGGCTGTAGCCGATCTCAATATCATTACCAATACTGGACCATCGTCACCTGGATTCAATGAATTTACACCATTAATGGAGCGCAGCAAACCGCAACTGGTTGCTTCTGGAATAATTGGCGGAAATGACACTGTAGGGAATGAACTGGTTTTTTCAAAGCTCTATCAACGCACTTCTATAAGTTTGGGGCAGTTTCATTATGAATCCAATGGATTCCGCACTAATAACAATCAGAATCACGATATTCTCAATGCTTTTGTGCAACATGCACTAACTTCCAAATTAAATATCCAGGCCGAGATACGAACCCGGTCAACTGATCAGGGTAATTTGTTACTTAATTTTGATAGCGACAATACTAATCCCAGGGCAGCACAAAATAGAATACGCCAGAAAATTCATGACAACTCGGTACGTATAGGTGCTAAGTATGATCTAATGCCCAATCAGCATATTATTTTTTCGGGACAGTTTAATGATAGAAAACTTGAAGAAATCAATGACCCGTTTCCGTTAACATCCCCATTAACTAATTCTAAGATTGAATCATATCAAACCGAAATTCAACATCAATTTCGTAATCACTGGCTTAATGTGATAACCGGTTCTGGCGTTTTTCGAACAAGCTTTGATCAAACCACACAAGAGATAAGTGCTATAAACAACAAAACAACCAGTTGTTGTACACACTCAGACGGGAATAGAGATAAAACAAATGGATATATCTATGCCAATCTAAACTTTTTCCCAAATATCAATACAACCGTCGGCTTTAGCTATGATTCCTATAATGAAACTGGTTTACCATCGAATGATGGATTTAACCCTAAATTTGGTTTTCAGTGGAACATTATTAGTAATCTGCGATTACGAATGGCTTGGTTTGAATCAATTAAATCGCCTTTAGCTACTAACCAGACTATTGAACCAACCCAAGTTGCCGGCTTTAATCAATTATTTGATGATATTAATGGGACAAAATCTCGTCGTATGGGAGTAGGACTTGATGGGCATTATCAAAATAAAATCTTTAGTGGATTTGAAATTTCAAAACGCGATTTAAGTTCACCAAGATTTTCTCGTAGCGGTAATTTTTTGGATCATGACGAAAGCTTATATTACGGCTATCTATACGGGATACTCCATAAAAACTGGACCGCAAGAAGCGAAGCGCGGTTTGAGAGATTTTCTAGGCCACTAGATAAACTACAACAAATTGACACTTTGAGTGTTCCTATCGGTATTGATTATTTTAGCGAGAACGGTATTTTTGCTAACTTAACTGGCACATTCGTACGCCAGAATGTAAAACGTGAAGGAAATGTAGAAAATGAAGGCACTGAGAGATATTTTCTGATAGATGCATCATTGGGTTATCGGCTTCCCAATCGTAGAGGGATTTTAAGTTTGGAAGCAAGAAATTTGTTTAATGAACATTTTCTTTTTCAGCACATAAATTTTTCAACATCCCAAGCTGTTGATTCACGTTTTGTACCAACACGGACAATCTTTGCTCGTGTTACCTTTAATTTCTAAATGAGGGGGAGAAATAAAATGTTATGTACTATTCGATTGTTTGTCATGATTTCATTCTTTTCACTAACACTTGCTTTAATTGGCTGCTCAAAACCTGTTCCAATTGATCTTGTCGAGAAACTTGAGAAGCCTAATACAACCAATACAAAAATTGGGTTTGTCACACTCTTTGATAGTAATAATGAGCAAGTAAAATTCCTGTCTCGCGAGACTGAGAAAGAAAATTGCAAAGATCCTAATAAATGCAAAGAAGTGGAGAATACATATAGTATTAAAGGTGAAAATGCCAAAGAAATTAAAGAGGTATCAGCAGTCTCAGTACTTGGACTTTCAGGAATTAGAATAAACGATACGGAATATAATTCGTGCACATATATTTCCATAGATAATCAAAATCATCCTGATTTATCGGAATTAATTTGTAGAGTTAACGATAAGAATGATGCGAATCAGGTAACTTCCGATAAAGTTGTCAGACCACTTCAAATTGAGAAGGAACTTTTTGATGAGCTAAGTAAAGCTGGAGGAATTGATAATCTTGGATTCGCCGTTCTAAACGATTATATGACTGGGGAAGGAAAACTAGTTATAGCAAATAAAAATTATGTAAACCCTGATGTTACCTTTCCGCTCCCTAAAAGTAGTATTACAAGTCTAAATGCGTGGACTGTAGTTACTTATAGACAAAACCCTTGCAAACAATGCAAAGTCAGCACAGGGACTGGCAAAGAAGAGTGTGTGTATATAAGAGATCAAGATTGTTAATGTGGCAGTTTTCCCACCTAATTTTAGGGTGGGAAAACGTTCTGCTTCTAAACTTAGGCTATTAAATTGTTGCTAAACCCAGGTAACTATAATCAAGTATGCCATCCAGATCATCCTCGACATCACCAATATCCCAGTAAGTTTCAACAATCCTAATTGTCTCATTTGTTATTAGACTAACAATATCCGCATCACTTCTGATAGCTGAAGATGGTGTGCTTAAAGAAGAGATGAGCAGTGCTTGATATTCTTCACTATTCTTGTTTGAGAACCCATTAATTAGATTCAATTCATTGTCATCAAGTACTGAAAAAATATTGATTAATGAACCATTGAATAAAGATTCTAAGCTTTCAGGTGTTGCGGGAACGCTAGCCAGGTTACAAACCCCTAGTTCGCTCGCGTCATAAATGCTATCGTCGTCTTGATAAGATCTAGGCGGTCCTAAGTTAAACATGACTTCATAATCATCTATTTTATCAGGTATTTTTTGCGGTTCATTTTTAAATAATTCATGAATTTTTTGTATGGTTGCTGCATGCAACGAGGTATTTGAGAGAGTGTCTTCTTTGGTATTTAGACTTACTAAAGATTCTAAAGAATTTAAATCGGAATTTACAAGTATAAAAGGATCATCTAAGTCTCTACTTTCTAAATCGATAGTTTTAAAATATTCGCTAATATCGTTCATAGAATAGCCAGAAAGCTCATTAAGCATCTGGGTTGTAACGCCATAATCTCTTGCAGCCTGAAATATTTCCTCAGGCTTGTGGAGATTTGAATTAATGAAATCATTTGCTTGCTGAATACTAATTCCAAATTTGGCTAAATGCGCTTCTATTGATATACAATTTGACATGAAGTCATTCCTTATGACGAAGATATTACAAGTAGCTTGTTATTGACTCTCAAAGTTCGGGTAAGAGCTTTCATTCATTATATATTAGCATCTTAATTGCAAGCTGCTCATTTCTTGCGTATGTATATAAATGCCGAAAATTTTAAATTAATTTCTTTATAAACTAGAATACTATAATATTCTTTATAAGCCTCTTTCGTTAAGATTGGAAGGATCAAATTGACTACCCGACATATTTCTCCCGATCGCGCCTGTGCATTTCTATCTATTATCAAGGAATTTAAGAATTTGTCTTTGGTAAATTTAGAAGCCATTGCGCAAGTCTGTCATTGGCATCGCTATCAAGAGGGTGAGGAAATTGTCAGATATCATGATCAATCCAATAGTGTTTACTTGATCACGCAAGGAGAGGTGCGCGTGAATTTTTATTCAATGAGCGGCAAAGAGGTGATTTTATGCGATCTGCCGACAGGTGAGATATTCGGAGAATTGACGGCGATAGATGGTCAATCACGATCTGCCTCAGTTGTGGCTAAAACCACTTCACTACTTGCGTCTATTTCTTCATCAGCTTTCCAGGAATTGATTTTTACCAATCGGCATATTGCTGCTGCAATTTTGCAAAGATTAACGGCACAAATTCGCCGTTTGACTGAGCGGGTTATAGAGTCGGATACATTGAAAGTACCTAATCGCATACGGGCTAAGTTATTGCATCTTGCCCGTACAAAAGCTGTGATAGCTAATAATCAAGCAATCATTTCAGCGGCGCCGACACATGTTGAATTGGCTAATTTAATCGGAACGCACCGTGAAGCTGTAACCCGGGAAATCAATGCGTTAAAAAAAGAGAAAATTATCCAATGTAATAAGGATCATGAAATTCATATTCTTGATGTTGCACGATTGACTGAAATGGTCGAGAACATCTGCTCATAATTTTATTTGAGAATAAAAAAAGCACACCAAATGGTGTGCTTTTTTGTTAGTAGAGAGATTATTTATAACAG
The DNA here is from genome assembly GCA_008015565.1 of Nitrosomonas sp. GTDB lineage: Bacteria > Pseudomonadota > Gammaproteobacteria > Burkholderiales > Nitrosomonadaceae > Nitrosomonas. The sequence continues at coordinate 6,236 of SSFV01000083.1, forward strand.
CGGAATTATCAATAAAGCCACGATATTAATAATCTTGATCAATGGATTAATTGCTGGACCCGCGGTGTCTTTGTAAGGGTCGCCTACTGTATCACCGGTTACAGAAGCCTTGTGTGCTTCACTGCCTTTGCCGCCAAAATGACCATCTTCAATATGCTTTTTAGCATTATCCCAAGCACCGCCACCGGTTGTCATGGAAATTGCAACAAACAGACCGGTTACGATAGAACCCATCAATACACCACCCAATGCCTGTGGTCCCAGAATCACACCTACTAACAACGGAATGAGCACAGGTAACAATGATGGAACCATCATTTCCTTGATAGCTGCTTTAGTCAGCATATCGACTGCACGTGAATAATCGGGTTTTCCTGTGCCTTCCATAATCCCAGGAATTTCTTTAAATTGACGGCGTACTTCGATAACTACCGATCCAGCAGCGCGTCCGACAGCTTCCATCGACATGGCACCGAACAAATAGGGAATCATGCCGCCAATGAACAGACCGATAATGACCATGTGATTGGATAAATCAAAAGTCAATGCGTGACCGGCATGTTCCAGTGCATGGGTATAGTCTGCAAACAACACCAATGCAGCCAGACCGGCTGAACCGATAGCGTAACCTTTGGTGACAGCTTTGGTGGTATTCCCCACAGCATCCAAAGGATCGGTAATGGCGCGCACTGAATCTGGCATTTCAGACATTTCAGCAATACCGCCTGCATTATCCGTGATGGGTCCGTATGCATCCAACGCTACAATAATACCAGTCATCGATAACATGGATGTGGCAGCAATCGCGATACCATACAGACCTGCTAAGGCATACGCCAGCAAGATACTGATACACACTGCTAAAACCGGTGCTGCCGTTGCACGCATCGAAACACCCAAACCTGCAATGATGTTGGTGGCATGACCAGTGGTTGATGCTTCAGAAATATGCTGAACAGGCGGATAATCAGTCGAGGTGTAATATTCGGTAATGACAACCATCAAACCGGTAAGTATTAAACCGATTGCAGCCGCTAGAAATACCCGCAGCACCAACATACCGCCTGCAACTTCCGTACCATCGATAGTCAATGACATATCTGCCATGAACCAAACTGTAACCGGCAAATAAGCTAATATTGCTATACCGCCTGCGACAGCCAGACCGCGATAAAGCGCGCTCATAATGGTGCCGCCTTCGCGCATCTTGACATAGTGGCAACCGACGATAGACGCTATGATGGACACTGCGCCCAGCATTAGCGGATATACCACGGCACTGCCGGCGTTGGATGTAAACAATAATGCGCCCAGCAGCATGGTTGCTATAATGGTAACAGCATAGGTTTCAAACAAATCCGCCGCCATACCGGCGCAGTCACCCACGTTATCGCCAACATTATCTGCAATTACCGCTGGATTGCGAGGATCGTCTTCAGGAATACCGGCTTCTACTTTACCTACAAGATCCGCACCCACATCTGCACCTTTGGTAAATATACCGCCCCCCAACCGCGCAAAAATGGAAATCAGTGATCCGCCAAATGCAAATCCGACTAAAGGCTTGATAACGTCACTTACTGCCTGATCAGGATTTGCTCCATTAAATAACATCATGCAATAGCCGGCGACACCGAGTAAACCTAAAGCAACAACCAACATACCCGTTACCGCGCCACCCTTGAATGCGATTGCGAGGGCTTCATTTAAACCGACACTTGCGGCTTGCGCCGTCCGCACATTTGACTGGACGGATACCGTCATGCCCAGGAATCCAGCCGCACCGGAGAGTATCGCGCCCAGCGCGAAACCAATAGCCGTATCCCAACCAAGCGCTACCCAAAGAGCGAGAAATAAAACTAAACCTACCATACCAATTGTCATGTACTGACGCTTAAGATATGCAGATGCACCTTCCTGAATAGCCTTTGCAATTTCTTGCATACGCTGATTGCCGGTAGATTGATCAAAGATACCCTTAATCCATATACCGCTAAATATCAGGGCTACAATCGCGCTACCTATTGCGATAACTAAACCACTAGTCATAAAGAACTCCAATTAAAGTCAGACCACACAAAATAACATGCAGAACCTGGCCTAATAATTCCACATTATTAAAGACTTGTTCAAAACCAAAATACAATCAAGGCGTATTTTATATGTTCTTGTTACTTGAATGTATCAAATATTCATTAAATTTAGATTGCTTATGCATTCATGAGAATGCAGTTTGACTTCATTACAACACTCAAGATGTTGCAATCAAAATTAATGAACTAAATTTTGAATTCTCCAAGTTTTTTTTCTACCGCAACATTTTTTAACCGAACGTAATCGGGCAAACCATCTTTGTAAGGCGGATAGTCTTCACCTTCGATAAGCGGCGCCAAATACTCACGGCATGATTGACTAATGCCGAAACCATCGTCACTGATAAAATCAGCTGGCATCATTTTTTCTACATTAGCTACATTTGAAAGCTGGGCCATACCAACGGTCCAGCGATATGGTACATTAGATTGACGTACGATGGTCGGCATTACCGAATTATGCCCGGCAATTGCATAATCCACCGCAGCTTTACCCATCGCATAAGCCTGTTCAACGTCTGTCTTAGAGGCAATGTGACGTGCAGCACGTTGTAGGTAATCGGCAACACCCCAGTGATATTTCAACCCCAGACCATCTTTGACGATATTTGCGACTACGGGCGCGACACCGCCTAATTGCGCGTGACCAAAGGCATCGCGCAACCCCTGATCGGAAAGGAAATTTCCGTCTTCGCCCTTGACACCTTCGGAAACGACAACTGAACAATAACCATACTCTTTAACGCAACGGTCTACTTTGGCTAGGAATTTCTCTTTATTGAAAGTTACTTCCGGAAACAAGATAACAATCGGAATCTCACAATCCGGGCTTGAAGCCAATCCCCCAGCAGCCGCAATCCAGCCAGCATGCCGGCCCATCACTTCCAGCACGAACACTTTGGTTGAAGTCTTGGCCATGCTAGCTACGTCAAAACTTGCTTCGCGCGTCGATACTGCAATATATTTCGCCACCGAGCCAAACCCAGGGCAGCAATCAGTAATGGGTAAATCGTTATCAACCGTTTTGGGAACATGAATGGCTTGCAGCGGATAACCCAGGGTATCCGATAATTGCGAAACCTTTAGGCAGGTGTCTGCAGAGTCACCCCCGCCGTTGTAAAAAAAATAACCAATGTTATGTGCTTTAAACACTTCGATCAGGCGTTCATACTCACGCCGATTTTGTTCCAAACTTTTTAATTTGTAGCGGCATGATCCGAAAGCACCCGATGGTGTATAACGCAATCCTGCGATTGCAGCAGCTGAGTCCGCGCTGGTATCGATCAAATCTTCGGTTAATGCACCAATAATGCCGTTACGTCCAGCATATACCGTTGCAATTTTGTCGGGATGTTGACGTGCTGTTTCTAAAACACCCGCAGCAGAAGCGTTTATAACAGCTGTAACGCCACCGGATTGGGCATAAAATGCATTTTTTATTGCCATTTTTTTCTCCTGATTGATTAATTCCTATATGTAATGCGAATGCCGATTCTGATAAATCCATGCATAAAAAACTCAGGCACAAGTAATACTACCTCGTGTTTACAGCGAAAGCATGAGTCCCAAAATGGGGCTGATTATTTTTTTAGTGCCGCAATAATCAGGTCTCGTATTTCTTCAACTGCTCCTATGCCTGCTATTTTGACATAGCGCGGTGCATTATCTGTACACTGCACTGACCACTTTGAGTAGTAGTCAATTAAAGGTTCCGTCTGCTCATGGTAAACATCCAGACGTTTTCTGACGGTTTCTTCCTTATCGTCATCACGCTGTATCAATGGTTCACCCGTAATGTCGTCCCTATCATCTACCTTAGGTGGATTAAAATCAACATGATAGGTGCGGCCTGAGGCCGGATGCACCCGGCGGCCTGACATGCGCTTTACAATTTCAGCATCTGCAACATCAATCTCAACAACGAAATCAATTTGCACACCTGCTGATTTCATCGCGTCTGCTTGTGGAATCGTGCGCGGAAAACCATCAAACAAAAAGCCATTCGCACAGTCTGGCTGCGCAATACGTTCTTTAACTAAATTAATAATAATGTCATCAGAAACCAACCCGCCGGATTCCATAATTTTTTTCGCCATGATGCCCAATTCAGTTCCAGCTTTCACTGCATTACGCAACATGTCACCAGTAGAAATTTGTGGAATGCCAAAATGTTCCTTAATATAATTAGCCTGCGTACCTTTTCCGGCACCAGGACCTCCTAATAAAATGACTCGGATAGCTATTCTCCCTTTTGTTGCCAATCAAAATTCATTGTGTATAAGTAACGGGCTTATATCGCCTTTCCCCTGTTTTATAACATCTTTGTAATTATATCGCAGGCAATGCAGATACTCGAGTCTTTTACTATAGTAATTTTGACAAACATAAGCAGCTACATAACAAGCTGCAAAAATGCTATACAGGTTATGCGATAATTCGATCGACTCTTAACAGGAAAAATCATGGACGAAAATAGAAGTAAAGCGCTTGATGTTGCATTAGCCCAAATAGAGAAACAATTTGGTAAAGGCTCCATCATGCGGCTGGGTGCTAATGATGTAGCCTATGATATCCAGGTGGTTTCTACTGGTTCGTTAGGCCTTGATATCGCATTGGGAGTAGGTGGATTGCCACGAGGCCGGATTATTGAAATTTATGGCCCTGAATCATCAGGCAAAACCACCTTGACATTGCAGGTCATTGCAGAAATGCAGAAGTTGGGCGGAACGGCAGCATTTATTGACGCAGAGCACGCACTCGATCCACAGTATGCGCAGAAAATCGGCGTAAATGTCCAGGAATTATTGATATCACAACCTGATAATGGCGAACAGGCCTTGGAAATTGCGGATATGCTTGTTCGTTCCGGTTCGGTTGACATTATCGTAGTGGATTCGGTCGCAGCGCTGACACCGCGAGCGGAAATTGAAGGTGACATGGGCGATCCGCAGATGGGATTGCAGGCACGATTAATGTCACAGGCATTGCGCAAACTGACGGCTAATATCAAACGCAGCAATACCATGGTCATTTTCATTAATCAGATTCGGATGAAAATTGGCGTTATGTTTGGTAACCCTGAAACAACCACCGGCGGTAATGCATTGAAATTTTATGCTTCGGTGCGTCTGGATATCCGTCGCACTGGTTCGATCAAAAAAGGTGAGGAAGTTATTGGCAATGAGACACGCGTGAAAGTGGTAAAAAACAAGGTGGCTCCGCCTTTCAAACAAGCCGACTTTGACATCCTGTATGGCGAAGGCATTTCTCGTGAAAGTGAAATCATTGAGTTAGGCGTGCTGCATAAGCTCATTGACAAATCAGGTGCTTGGTATGCTTATAAGGGTGAGAAAATCGGCCAAGGAAAAGATAATGCACGCGACTATCTCAAAGAGCATAAAGAGATAGCTGGAGAAATCGAACAAAAAATCCGTGCGATCGTAGGCATTGCCGATCCCAATAATCCCGTAAAGGACAAGACTGAAAAAGAGAAATAAGCCCGGTGAATAATCGATCGCCTTTAGAAATCCGTGCCTTGCGGTATCTGGCGCAACGTGAGTACTCCCGCCGGGAGCTTGAACAAAAGCTTTCTGTTTACGCCCGCTCTTGCTCTGCAGAGAAACTTTCAAACGTACTGGATAAGCTGGAACAAAATGGTTCTTTATCGGCTGAGCGGGTTGCCGAACAAATTGTCCGCGTGCGCAGATCCCGTTTGGGGAGTCAGCGTATTGTTGGCGAACTCAAGGAAAAAGGTATCGATGAGCACTTGATTGGCAGCATATTGCCATACCTCAAGCAAACCGAGTTCGATACAGCCGTTAAAATTTGGCAAAAGAAATTTGGCAGGTTACCCGGTAGTAGAGAAGAACGCGGCAAACAGGTGCGATTTTTGCTGAGCAGAGGGTTTTCAATGGAAATAATACGGCAAGTTCTGTTACAAGCTAACGAGGAGAACCAATGAAAAATTTGCTTACACAGATGTTATTCATGCTGACTTTCCTGTTGATAGTTCATCCGGTTTGTAGTGCTGCCGATGTAATCGTACCTATCAATGCGATTAATACCTCGCCCGTCAACTTTGATGGCAAAGAAGTTCTGTTGAGGGGTGTTGCGAAAAATCCCACACGTTTACCAATGATCGATCTAAAATCTTACATGCTGGAAGATGCAAGCGGGGAAATTATGGTTTTGACGGAATCGGATTTACCGAGAATGAATGAAGAAATAACCGTTCGGGTCAGAATTAAAAGCTTGGCAATCATAAAAGGCGAAGCATTGGGCTTGGCAGCTATTGAAATGGAACGATACGAGCAACAACAAGAAATATGAAAAGCAACGAGATCAGGCAAAAGTTTCTTGAATTTTTTGAATCTCACGGGCACACCATTGTAGCATCCAGTCCGCTGGTGCCAAGCAATGATACAACTTTATTGTTTACCAACGCAGGTATGGTGCAATTCAAGGATGTATTTCTCGGTCAAGACAAAAGACCTTATGTGCGAGCAGCCAGTTCCCAACGATGCGTGCGCGCTGGCGGTAAACATAATGATTTGGAAAATGTCGGGTACACTGCGCGGCATCATACGTTTTTTGAAATGCTGGGAAATTTCAGTTTTGGCGATTATTTTAAGCGTAACGCCATTTTATTTGCTTGGGATTTTTTAACACAATCACTAAAAATTCCACGCGAAAAATTATGGATCACAGTTTATGCGGAGGATAATGAAGCGGCAGACATCTGGCTCAATGAAGTCGGTGTCGATAATTCTCGAGTGATTCGCATTGCCACGATGGATAATTTCTGGCAGATGGGTGATACCGGTCCATGCGGTCCTTGTTCCGAAATATTTTACGACCATGGTCCAGAAGTTCAAGGGGGACCGCCGGGTTCAACTGATGCTGATGGGGATCGCTACATTGAAATCTGGAATCTGGTATTCATGCAGTACAACCGCGACAGCAATGGCACGCTTCATCCCTTACCCAAGCCTTCGGTGGACACCGGAATGGGATTGGAACGGATCTCGGCAGTCATGCAGCATGTGCATAGCAATTACGATATCGATTTATTTCAAAGCTTGATCAAAGCAGCGGCTCGCGTTACCAACACGAAAAATCTTGCGGATAATTCCTTAAAAGTAATTGCCGATCATATCCGCGCCTGCTCATTCTTGATTACCGATGGCGTCATTCCTGGCAGCGAAGGCCGTGGCTATGTATTACGGCGCATCATCCGCCGCGCCATTCGTCATGGTTACCGGCTGGGACAAAAACAACCATTCTTTTATCAACTGGTGGATGATTTGAGTCAAGTTATGGGGCAGGCTTATCCGGAACTGGTTGCAGCTAAAATGCGCGTCGCAGCAGTGTTAAAGCAAGAAGAAGAACGTTTTGCCGAAACGCTTGAACATGGTATGCAAGTTCTGGAAGATGCTTTGCAGCATAAAATAAAAGTGCTAGATGGTGAAACCGCCTTCCGTTTATACGATACTTTTGGGTTTCCGCTTGATTTGACTGCTGACATCGCTCGTGAACGAGGTCTTGCTGTTGATCATGCCGGTTTTGAACAAGCCATGGCGCGACAGCGTGAACAAGCGCGGGCAGCCAATAAATTCACCATGCAGGAAGGTATTGAATACACGGGCAACCAAACAACGTTTTATGGGTACGAAACCTTGCAACATGAAGGGCACGTATTGGCCATTTATAAACAAGGCAGCGCAGTCGATTTTATTGAGGCCGGTGATGAAGCAGTTGTTGTGCTGGATCAGACACCTTTTTATGCTGAATCTGGTGGACAAGTGGGAGATTGCGGTGAATTGCTGGCGGCTAATGGCACCTTTGCCGTAACAGACACGCAAAAGATACAGACCGGCGTGTTCGGTCATAAAGGTTTATTGCGAAGCGGCCGGTTAGTGATTAAAGATGATGTGCTGGCTCGAGTCAATCCGCTCACGCGTACCAGCACTGCCAACAATCATTCTGCAACCCATCTGCTGCATGCCGCGTTGCGAAAAGTACTGGGAACGCATGTTACACAAAAAGGTTCATTGGTGGACGCCAACCGCACGCGCTTTGATTTTTCTCATAACGCGCCATTGAGTATGAGTGAAATACGCGATATCGAAGCCCTCGTTAACGAGCAGATCAGAAGCAATTGGACTGTTGCAGCGGAAACCATGCGATACGATGATGCTATTAAACATGGCGCAATGGCATTGTTTGGGGAAAAATATACTGATGTCGTGCGTGTGATCGGCATGGGTGAATTTTCGACTGAATTGTGCGGTGGCACGCATGTTTCCCAAGTCGGACAGATCGGCTTTTTCAAAATTGTGATGGAATCCGGTGTGGCCGCAGGTATTCGCCGGGTAGAAGCAGTCACCGGAAAAGCGGCTGTTGAATATGTGCAACAACGAGAAGCACAATTACTGGAAATAGCGCAAACACTTAAAACCAATCCGCAGGAAGTCACACAAAAAATTTCTCAGATCATAGAAAACGTAAGGCATGCTGAAAAGGAACTTACGCGATTAAAAACCAAGCTTGCCAGCTCACAAGGTAACGATCTGGCAGCACAAGCCCAGGAAATTAAAGGTATCAAGGTTCTGGCCGCCAATCTGGAAAATGCTGATTCCAAGGTCATGCGCGAAACATTGGA